>CAYOTE010000321.1:0-1508 GCA_964406785.1 uncultured Clostridia bacterium | reverse complement strand
AATATTTCCTTTTGTATCTAATGACCATATTTGTGGAATGGAAAAGAAAGAAAACATTAGTTTATCTTTAATTGAACATATTCTTCCATAAACAAGGTTTGATTCAGAATATATTTTTAAGCCATTTTTTCTTTCAAAAAAATGATTTATAATAACACCATCCATATTGTAAACTATTATTGTGTGACAATTTGATTTACCATACTTAATATGGTAATTTTGCACTGTAAATATTTTTTCATTCTCTATTGCAAATGTATAAAAAAAGTTGCTTGCCCTACCTCCACCGAGATAAAATTTCTTTATGAAATTAAAATTACTGTCATAGACAGAAATTATATTAATCCAATCATGAAAATAGTATTTATTTTCATATTTTATAACACTCATAATACAATTAAAATCTTTAGGCCCTTGACCTTTTGCACCTATTTTATTCAATTTTTTGCCCGTTTTATCAAAAACTTCAAAAAAAGTATCATGCGTTATTATTATTTCTCCATTGAAGCCTTCTCTTATATTTACAGGTGGAGAAATATGAAATAGCTTATTTGGACCTTCTAAATCAATGTCAACTACTAATTCGTATTTATTTTTAACATTGATACCACCATAATTAACTAAACAACTAATTGTTACTAAAATAAAAATAATTTTTTTTAAAATATTCATTTATCACATCCTATTAACTTAACAAAGAAGGTATGGGTAATTCCCATACCTTCAAATAAGTATTTAACGTTATTTAGACATTATCGTAAAACAATCCCAAGGTATAGACATTGGTGCCCAACATGTAGCTCCCAACCACCAACCCATTCTCATAACTTTAGAGCCAGCATATAGCTGGTTTGTACTGGTACTTGGCGTAATAATGAGTAAAGTAACAATGATTATTAAAGTTGATAAAATAATTTTTTTTTTCATTCCATATTCTCCTAAATAGCTAACGGCTTCCTACATTTACAATTTGTACCACTTTCCGTACAATCACAACCAATAAGTCCTCCCATACTGACTCTTTTCCCCCGTATTGACTTGGCATGCAATAATGAAAGACTTCCAATTAACACAAAAGATACCGTTAAAACAATGATTATAAAACGTTTCATTCTAATTCTCCTTTTTATTTTACTATATTTTCAAAAGTTTTCACACCTGCTGTTAAGCAAGGTAAAACTTTCAAGCCTTTTACTCTTTTCCACAGTCAAAAATCAAACGCTTTGTCTCGTTCAACCTTCAACTTTCATACTTTTTACTTTTTTATCTTTTTCACAATCAATCGACATCACCTCCTTTTTTAATAATTTTTTTTCATTGAATCTATAATTTTTATATTTGATATCTTTAAATGAGTTAAAAATAAGTTGCAAGTTACAAGTCGAAAGTGGCAAGATGCGAGTGATAAGTTGAGTCTTGGAAATTGTAAAGGATAGAGCAGAAAAAACGAGTGGTAAAAACGTTTTAAAATGTTGTATATAATGGCGTAAGAGCGTTTTTTTAGTTCT
>CAYOTE010000320.1:0-1534 GCA_964406785.1 uncultured Clostridia bacterium | reverse complement strand
TGCCGACGACAATAATTCTCGAACTCCCGGTACCCAAGTCGGATCAAGAAGATGATATTTATTATTTACCTTTACAAGTGTTACACAATGATTAAATTGATCAGCCGGTATCTTATCAATTCTCGAACCTGCCATTGTCATAGCGGGATAGGATTTAAAACCGGCAGCTCGTAACATTGTAATTAACATACCTGCCTTATCCTTACAAACACCACATCTGTCTCGAAATGTCATTGTTCCCTTGTGTAGGGTAAACCCCTCACCCTCGCCCATTGATATGCCGGAATATCTTACCTCATCGGCAACCCAGTGAGTTAAGGCTGAAATTTTATCCCAATCGTTTTTACAATTCTTGGTTATATCTTTAACCTTTTTCATTATTTCATCATCGTACTCAAATGAACCGTAAGTTTCGTTAACATTATAAAACCACAGCGATTTTGTCTTCCAATCAGGAGAAGTTGAAATAAGAAGTTTAGGTGCGATATCCGAAAGATTTACCATATTCTTTTCTCTTTTAATCGGTTTTATATTTTTCTTTTCCCAGAAATACTCAAGTCTATTACCATGATTTCGTGAGTAATGTCTCGCTTCACCATTATAAAACTCAAATTGTAATTTTTTATTAATAGGTAATGATAATTTATAGGTTTTTCTGAGAACATGATAATTTGAATAGAAGGGTACTATGTCGTAAAAATGTCCCTTCATCGGAGGTATATACTTTGAATTATCCTCTGATTTTTCATCGTTAAGAAGTAAGGCATATGTAAAACCTTTCATATAAGATCTTATTAACAAACCGTCTCCCGACTCAAGTCGTCCTATGGGTAAGATCTTTTGACGAGCACCCCAATATATAGCTCTTGCCGGAGCAGGATAATCCTTTACCGTACTTAGAGAAATATTTATAATTTTGCCGTTTTTTTTTATAATTTGAGCTTTTTTAAACTCAACAAAAGCAGACATAGGATCATAATCTAATATAATTGATTGCAAAAGCCTTGCACCTTGTTTTGTTACAATTTTATACAAGCTTTCCTTATTAACATGATTGAGACCGGAATCCATCATCTTCACACCTGTCTCTTCATATATAACAATGTAAGGCACATTCTTATAAAGCTTATTACCATCACTTTCTTTCAATAATTTAGAATAATTTTCTTGTGCTTGAACTACAGGAATTAACAAAATGCTCAAAAGATAAAAAAGATAAAAAATTCTCATTTACTCCTCCATTGTTTTACTTAAGTCTTAATTATAAATTATAATACATTTTTTTTTATAAAGCTATCAAATCATTTCATAATATTAAACAACTAATAAAGAAGCCTGTTAACAAGGCATAATTAAAAATAAAAACAAGATAATATAAAATAAAAAAAGAGATAATAACAGCTAAAGGGATTGACAAATAAGCCAATATTAATTATATTTAAGCTTATTTTATAAAAGGAATTGTTTATGTTATCAATAATACAAGGTGGAATGGGTGTTGCCCTTTCAAACTATAAGCTTGCAAATGCTGTCT
>CAYOTE010000319.1:0-1602 GCA_964406785.1 uncultured Clostridia bacterium | reverse complement strand
CTATTTGTATTTATCAATTAATGTAAAATTTCTAAATTTTCTACAATCACACCGCTTTCAATGTATCCAAATTCATCAAAGATAAACGGAAGCACATATTTAGTTCTTATATAAATCTCTTGCTTATTATTTTTATCATTTTCAAAATTCAGATGTATATTCGTTTTACCATCCTCCAATATATAATTTTTTGAATTATTATTGTATTCAATTGATACGACTTGTTTATAATCCGGTCTCCACCAAATATACCTATTAAAATCAATAATATTCTTTATATTAAGATTTACCCCTATAACATTCTTTTCATTAATTAATATTTTACAATTTTTTTCTATTACCCTACCTTTTTTTACAGCAATATACTCTTTCCATTTTACTCCCCTTCCATGAGTATAACCTTTTATCTCTTTTTTCACCTCAAACCCTCCTCTAAGGTAGTAAATATTATTACCATTATCAGTATGTTTTACAGGACGTTTTATTTCTATATTTTGATGTATTAGAGACTTTGGAATTGTCGTACCATAATAATCTATAAAAGCTGACATCTTTACATATTTACCATAGAAGTAGCTTGGTATTTTGATTTTAATTTTATCGTTTAACTTAGTTCTATATTCATATTTATCCGTTAAATTAGAGGCAATATTAATATTTAACCGTATATTACTGTTATTTTTAGATTTTATTAAAAAGACAAGATACTCTCCAACTACCCCCTCAAAATGGATATTGGGAATATCTTTTAATTTTTTTGAATTAATAGTCCAATAATTTATTTTGCTCTTAATATCATAAAAAATATAATATAATTTTCTCTTTATTAATCTATACCTTATACCATAAAAATCGTACTTCTCTTTTATATATTTCCCTTGAAACGAATTAACAAGAAAGTTCCGTTCATTAGCTGAATACAAGCTTAATTTATACGGTAAAAATCTTTCCAAGCTACTATTGGATACTTTTATCTTTTCTTTACTCATAAAAGACAATACATAGGATTGCCAATAATCTTGAAAATACCAATTTGTTTTTCTTGTCCTCTTTAAATCATTTAATAACAATTTTCTGTAAGTTGCAATATTACGTATATTTTTCACCTTGGAAAAACTTTCTTTAACCCCGAAAAAACAAAGAATTATAAAAAAAGGAATTAATACAATATGTGCTTTAAAATTTAATATATACATAGAAGCAGAAATAATTATTAATGGGAACAAAACATATAATGGCATAAAATATCTACCTGTAAATACATTAGAAAATGATGAACTTAAATAAAATAAAATAAAACTTATTGAAAAATAAAATAAAAGAGAATTCAATGAATACTTTTTAAACTTATTTATATCTTTTAATACAATAAAGACAAGAATTATAAAGACTAAAATCAAAATAAAAAAAAATACAGATTCCGTTTTATGTGGGAATAATCCTTTAACACCCTTAAAAAGATTTGTTACTTTTTTATCAAATCCGAAATTTATCTTATTTTTGCCTATTCCTAAAGAAAATCTTGTGTTGACAAAACCATGCGTAATCTCGAATAAAATAAATGGAAAAAGACCAATAAAAATTGAAATTAAAAAAAGACTG
>CAYOTE010000318.1:0-1630 GCA_964406785.1 uncultured Clostridia bacterium | reverse complement strand
AATACCGGCCTGTGATAAATCACATCCCGGCACCTTGCATAGCCGCCGGCCGTTAAGCGAAATGGCACTCATTAATATTTAATTGTGGAGAAGAAACTTTATGGCAAAATATGAATTTGACGGAGATAAATATTTAAAAGCTTCAAAACACCAAAAAGAATGGGGTAAAAAATTAATTTCTGAACTTGAAATTAAAGAGAAGGATTTTGTTCTTGATTTAGGATGTGGTGATGGATTACTTACAAAAATAATAAGTGATATTGTAAAAAAAGGTTATGCTTTAGGTATTGATGCTTCCAAAGGTATGATTACCAAAGCAAAAGAATATGAGAGGGGAAATTTAAAATTTCAGGTATTAGATATTATTGAAATTGATTTTACTAATGAATTTGACGTAATAATTTCAAATGCGACTTTACATTGGGTTAAAGACCATAAAAAAATGTTAAAGAGTTGTTATAAGGCATTAAAACCAAATGGTATAATCAGATTTAATTTTGCTGGAGATGGTAATTGTTCAAATTTCTTTAAAGTAGTAAAAAATAAAATTAAATCAGAGGATTTTGTAAAATATTTTACTCACTTTGAATGGCCTTGGTTTATGCCAGGTAAAAAGGAATATCAACTCATAATAGAGAAGACCCCCTTTTCGGAAATAAAAATATGGGAAGAGAATGCGGATCGTTTTTTTTCAAATGAAGAAGAAATGACAAGATGGATTGATCAACCTTCAATAGTGCCTTTTTTAAATTATATTGATAATAAGAGAGATAAAGAAAATTTTAGAAATCAAGTAGTAAAAGAAATGATAAGACTAACTAAAAAAGAGGACGGACGGTGTTTTGAAACTTTTAGGAGAATAAATGTTTATGCAAGGAAATGAGTGTCACTATCGCTTAACGAATCTGTCGATTAACCCCAAACCCTAACCAACCCGAAAAGGTTGAAAAGTATATAGATTCTTCCAGATATTTTAAAAAGCATGTAGAAAAGCGTATTCGTTCCTATTTGCCGCTTGAAAAAAACGGAAACAAAAATAATTAACAATAATATTGGCGATCTTGCCAATATTATGTACACAGCAGTATAATATCCATTGAATATTAACCTTATTTTTACCTCTTAATGTAAATCTGTTCATGCCTTTATGGAAAGTGATATTAGCGAAAACAGGTTCAACAATGCCCATCCGTTTGGAGTAGATATTCCTTCCCTCTACTGTGTCTATTTTATCAATCATCTTAGCCGAGTAATTTTTTTTAGGAGATATTTCAGTAATGTAGAGATTCCTTACTTGTGAGTTTTTCTGCAGACATTTATTTTTTAGCTTACAGCTTGAACAATATTTTTTATCCGATTTATACCGACGGCCTATATAACCATTATTATTAATTCGACCATCGTATTTTAATATTTTTCCCGCAGGGCAGATATAACAATTTTTTTCTTCGTTATATGTGAAATCTTCTTTATGAAAAATTTTGTATTTTTTGTGTGGATTATCTTTTGGAAAACGCGGGTCTCTTTTTCTGAATTGAGTATCCGGAATGTATCCATCAATATTTTTTTCTTCGAGAAGTTTGCAATTTTCTTCGGTAAAATATCCTGTATCCGCTATAACTGTTTTTTC
>CAYOTE010000317.1:0-1694 GCA_964406785.1 uncultured Clostridia bacterium | reverse complement strand
CTGAACGTTCCCGGCATGAACCCCAGAACATCTTCAAATACAATAATAGGGATATTAAAGGCATCACAAAATCTCACCCTTCACAGACGCATTATTGTCCAATACTTAGGTAAGATAGTTAGGCTGATTTGCAACAATTCCCACAGATGCACCATTAAGTCTTCCAAATTCTATTATTATGTTTTTTGCATAATCTCTGGCAATTTTAAAAAAAACATTATCGTCAAGTACAGAGTTAAGAATTTCTTTCATATCATAGGGTTTATTGGCTAATTCAAGTAACTTTAAATCAATTCCCATTTCTTTCCTTTATTTTATTTGAATTTTTTTTATAATATTAAATATTAACTCCGTCTTGCCAAAATTATTATAGAGGTAATGTTCAAGTTGTCCGTCATATTTAATTCTGATTTTATTGACCGATTCGATGATATCATTTTTTTTAATACCGTATTTATCGGCTATACTGCCCTTTGTAATAGATTTAACCGTATATTTTTTGTTTTTTAATTTTCCTTTTATACCAAAATTCTTATAATAATTATCACTTGATTCTTTTATTGAGAATACAAAATCACCAATTCCTCGTGAATATATGGCTATTGGTGTCAAAGAACCTTTCATTCTTTTTTTCATTGGATGTTCATTTTTTTCTTCCGTATCTTTTTTTACAGGAACATATATCGGGATTAATGTCGTAATTTTTGTGTTTTGATTTGATAATTTATACCTGTAAGGAATTCCAAGATTATATACAACATGATAATTACCTGCAATAATTATTCCTTTATAGCCTTTGTTTTTATTTAAGGCTTTTATCATAGATTCTGCCATAATAACATCCCAAATTTTCTGTGCAGAATACATATTAGTAAACCATGACGGTGGCATTTGTAGGGTGAATTTACCGAATATTTTTTGAATAAGAAATCTATGATCTTTATTGAGAACGTTTATAGTAGGAAACATTTCTTTTTCCTTGGCTGTTAGTGAGTTAAAACCCTTTCTTGAAGTTGTTCTCAAGATACTTCGTGGGATATTTAAACCTATTACCTTTATCTTATGCTTTCTTGCAAGATCCATTATCATCTTTGTATAATTATAATTAAAGGAGCCTTTTTTAAACCATCCCGTTTTTTTAAGCATATCTTCTTCGGCGATTTGTCCCAATCGCCAATTTTCAAGTATTGAATTATCTTTGCGTTGAAAAAATTCAAAACCTATAATTATTTTTGGATAAGCCTTAAACAGAGCTTCAATAAAATCTACCTGAAATTTATGGCAGTCATAATTGGTATGCATTTCGCCAATTATAAACACGTCCGAGTCTAAGCTTTTTTTAACCAAGGAATCAAGATTTGTTACTGTATTTACGGCTGTATCAACTATTTGCCCATCTGAAATTTTGCCAATGGATAATTTGTTTTTCGATTTGCCTATTGTCAATAAATCGTTATCGGAAGAGAATAAATTAAGACATAAAATCAAAACAATAAAATAAAAACATAGCTTTTTCATATAAAACTCCTTTAATTATACTGTTAACCATTTTAATTTAAAATAAATGTTTTTACAAGGCAAAAGAGACTGCTAACACCCCATTTTTTTTGGTATTTTTTTAATTTACCCGTTATTTGTTAAAAAAACGGCATTGTATCTTATATTTTTGAAGTGAGGCTTTAGCCTCGCCAATA
>CAYOTE010000316.1:0-1702 GCA_964406785.1 uncultured Clostridia bacterium | reverse complement strand
CCAATATTCATAATTATAAAGTATATCTAAAATTTCAATCAAAATCTACTGCAATGTTGACATAAAAAATAAAAAATGCTACCGTCTTAAGTATGAGAAATAAAGATCAGTATCGTAGATATAGGTGGTTTATAGACCGAGCAAAAAATGGAAAATTCCCTAATGCAAAAAAACTTGCCGATAAATTTGAGATACATAAAAGTTCTGCTCAAAGAGCACTCGATGAAATGAGAGATTTCTTAGATGTTCCTTTAGAATACGATCATTCCGAAAAAGGATTTTTTCTTACCGATGAGACATATCAAATACCCGGAGTTTGGATAAAAGACGAAGCACTCTTTCTATTTGCTATGGCAAAGGAGGTTTTAAAAGATAAATATTCTAAGCAAATATTGAATAAATTTATGGAAAAAATCGGCTCGGGACACTCTTCGGTTGAAATGGAAAAAATAAAAAATCATATTTATTTTAAAAGTACCGGTGCCTATAAATTGAATGAGGGTATTTTACAAAAAATTATGGAAGGGATATTAAAAAACAGAAATATTGAGATAACCTATATTCCCGTATATGAAGATAAAGTTCCGTTTACAATTCAAATCACACCTATATATTTATTATATTATAAAATTAACTGGTATCTGCTCGGCAAATATAAGGGAAACATAAGAACTTATTCATTATCAAGAATTTCAGAAGTAAGGATTACTGATACTGAAGTAGATATAGAGAAATACGCCGAAGAGGTCAAAAAAAAGATAAAAGAACCTTTCGGAATATTTTTAAATAATGATGAAGAAATGGAAGAGATAAATATAATGTTTTCAAAGAATATGTCTAAATTTGCTCAAAAATATTTATTTCATCCTCATCAAAAAACAACAACAAATGAAGATGGGACATGTAATGTATCCTTTCGCTCTTTTTTATCTCCCGATTTAATATCTGAAATACTGAAATTCGGAAATGATGTAAAGGTAATCAAGCCCAAAAAACTTAAACAAGAGATAATTAACAAACTTAAAAAAAGCTTAAAGCAGTATTAATAATTATCACCCGATAAATTATTTATTATCTAAATTTTTTATCAAATTTATAGCAAAGGATTTTAGTTTTTTGTATTCAGTTAGCAAAATATTGTCAATCCAATTTATTAAGGGCGTGTTGTTTCAATGACAGATGCCTGTTCTGATATTGCTTCAAAATGTTACAATGTTAAAGACTTTTCTCAGAATGTTATCAACTCTATGGAGCGATTAGGGAAGAAAGGACCTAAACCTGGTTATCCTACTTCAAGTATAGAAGGTGTGTGTTGTGCAGATAGTTTTAATGCAAATGTTGTCGCACCGAATGGAGATCTATATAAGTGTTGGACTGAGATCAGTCAAGATTCTTCTAAATCAGTTGGGTCAGTGCTAAAGAAGAGTTACGAACCACATCAGCTTAATAACCTTTCACATTATTTGAATTGGGATCCCTTTTCAATAGAAGAATGTAAGGTTTGTCGTTATTTACCAATTTGTGCAGGCGGATGTCCTTATCAATCTTTGGCTAATCAGGAGAACTGTGCTTCTTGGAGATATTACTTGCCAGAAATGCTATCTAAGGTACATGACGAAATCCTACTCAATGAATTGTCTCCTGTACAGCAACAATCTAAAAATAATAAGATATCAATAGCATGATATCAAGGTAATCTCTA
>CAYOTE010000315.1:0-1736 GCA_964406785.1 uncultured Clostridia bacterium | reverse complement strand
CATATACAATGGGGAAAAATCCGATAGGAAAGCTCTTGCCCTCCTCTTTTTCGTATATTGCTATCAAATCATCTAAGGTTTTTTCCTCTGTTACAGTATTGGAAATAACTGTACTTCCGATATATGTTTTTGTTTTAGCTTGAAGATTTACAAATCCATCTAAATTACCTATGCCAAAACCGATTGTAAAAAACGGATGTATTCTATAATTAGGTAAAATATCCCATCTAAAACTAAAATTAAAAGAATGCGGACTAAAGTCGAATATTCCTACGGCATTTATCTCGGCTCTATTATGGTATTTATCCGAATCTGCATAACTTCCGTTAAGAGTACCTTTGAAATTATTTCTTTCGTAAGATATACCAAGAGAAAAGGAAGCATGTTTGCCTCCCGGATAATACCTAAGATCTATTCCGTAATTATTCCCGGCAGAGTCAAAAAGAATACTGCCCTTGGAACTGTCAAAATTATCAAAAGAATCTGCAATAGCTTCTTCGATATAGGGCTTTGCCAGATTTATTGACCAAGAGGAATAATGGACTCCTATCTCCCATCCGCCATTGCCTAAAATTAAACAGGGAAATATAGCTAAAAAAAATATTATCATTAAATTCTTACTCATTTACAAACCTCCTTTTGAACGACATATTAAATATAATTATTTTCTTTAAAAAAGTCAACCCCTACTTTGTAACCTGAAATTTTAATCAAAACCTACTGCAATGTCCAACAAACCCATTCTAACTGCGTTAAGCTCAAATAAAACACTGCACGGTTTTATTCGTTTCAATTTCTTAACTTTTTATAATAGTCTTCCTCTGACATTTCGCTACAATTTGTATAAAATTTTCAGATGCAATATTATTATTTCTCAACAACTTAGAAGTGTGATAAAATTAGTATGGTGAGGTATGAATGTTAGATAATTTGAATACAAAGTTTAATAAGGTCTTTAAATATTTAAAGGGTGAAGCAAAGATAACGGAAGACAATATGCAACAGGCTTTAAGAGAGATAAAGCTCTCGCTCTTGGAAGCCGATGTAAACTTTAAGGTTGTTAAGGAATTTATTGCCAATGTAAAGGAAAAATCTCTTGGAAGTGATGTTGCACAGAGTTTAAATCCTCATCAGCAAATAATTAAAATAGTTAAAAGTGAATTAGAGTCAATTCTCGGCTCGGAGTCAAAGGAACTTAACCCGTCAAAAAAACCCGGAATTATTATGCTTGTGGGTTTACAGGGAACAGGAAAAACCACAACTGCCGGTAAGTTGGCAAATTATTTAAAAGAGCAGGGTAAAACTTCAATTTTGTGTTCTCTTGACCTTAAGAGGCTCGCTGCAGTTGAACAGTTGGAAACCATATCAAAAGAGGTCGATGTTAATTTCTTTAAGCATGACTCGAATAGCTTAAAAAAAATATCAAAGGCTCTTTTAAAAGAAGCTAAGGAATACGGTTATGACTATATAATTGCGGATACCGCAGGTCGTCTGCATATTGATGATAATTTAATGGATGAATTAAAACAGGTTAAGTCTTATCTTGAGCCTTCCGAAGTTATCTTTGTTGCGGATTCATTAACCGGTCAAGATGCTGTTAATTCTGCGTCTCAATTTTCAGATTCAATAGGAATAGACTCAATAATCCTTACAAAATTAGATGCTGACTCAAGAGGCGGAGCTGCACTGTCAATTGTCAAAATAACAGGTCAACCTATTAAATTTGTAGGTGTCGG
>CAYOTE010000314.1:0-1738 GCA_964406785.1 uncultured Clostridia bacterium | reverse complement strand
CGTATTATTATCATACCAATAGTATAGGAAACGTAACCGCAATAACCGACAACACAGGATCATTGGTTGAGCGTATGGATTACGACATATACGGAATGCCGACAATAACAGATTACAAGACGGATCCGAACAATCCTTCAATAGTTTCAAACTCTTTAATCGGAAATAACTATCTTTACCATGGAAGGCGATACGACCCCGAAACAAACCTATATTATTACAGAGCCCGTTACTATGACCCGATAACGGGAAGATTTCTTCAAACAGATCCTATGGGCTACAAAGACTCAATGAATTTGTACCAGGCATTCAATATGAACGGGGTTAACTTCGTTGATCCTATGGGGGAGGTTGTAAAGGATATTCGTTTGTTAGTTAAAGGTAAAAATGAATTGAAAAACAAATATTCACCGGAACTTGGAAAAATAGAAAAATTAGGTCCTAAGAAATATTTCGGAAATTTTTGTTTTGCTGTGAATATAGAAGTGACTTTTTCCGATGATGATAGTGGAGAAAATTATGACCCTGTTCAAACTGCTTTCAGAATTCATCCAAATTTTGATAACAAGGACCCTTTTCGTCCTGGCAAATCTAGAGTTGAAATGAATGATAATCCTGATGAAAGATTTGTTGACAGGTCAAAAGAAAGATTGATTTGGGGAGATAATCCTGGAATTCAAACAAGTGGGATTTTACAGGCAAAAATTAATATTCCTTATGTTTCGTTTTTTAAGTCAACAGTAATTCCAAAAAAAGGGAAAGGAGGATTAGTTACTAATAAAATATTATACTGGGGCGTGAAATTGATAGTTAAAAAAGGAAAAATTGTTGATGCAAAGGCATCAGTAATAACTAAAGAATTTTATAAAAAAATGTTAATAAAATATAAGAAGAGGTGAGAGGGGAGATATAAAAGTGAAATTAAAGCATTATTTATTAATATTCATGATTTTATTATATTCTGGATTTCTTAATTCAACTAATACTAAGTTAAAAACAGAAAGAGATTTAATTAAAAAAAGATTGTTGGCCTTTGGAGCAAAACAAATTAAAATTTATAAAAATTTTGATGAATATTTATTTTTTGAAGAAATACTTTGTCAAATAGAATATGATCTAAATCTAAGTAAATTAAGTAAAATAGTTTTTTATATGTCACCAAAAAAATATAAAAAAAGACTTTGTGTACCTATAGCTAAATATCAAACTATCCTTTCTTTTTTTAATAAAATTTATTATTTCGGAAAATTTTTTAAAGAAGATCCTATATCAATAGTTATTAGAAGGGGATGGATAAAAAAAACATTGATATATAAGAATGTATTAATTATAATTAATAAAAAAAACTTATATCATTTAAATTCCAAATCAGAAAACTGTATAAGCCAATTTACTATTCAGTTTATACTAAAAATATCTGGAAATATTGAATCAAAATTTGTAGAAAAAGATATCTATAAAGGTAATTGGTCATTACCGGTATTCGTGATAAAAATTTCTAATTATAAGATTGAAGTTGAAGAGGATATCTATAAGCAATTATCTATTGGAGATGAAGTTAGTTTTAAAGTAATAAATATCGGTAATAAGAGATATATCTCTAAAGAAGAATTTGAATAGATAAGTATTGAGAATAAGGAAATAAAAAAATGAAATCACCTATCCTTCGGGACGTATTATCGGGAGGACTTTTGATGCGATAAGGAGGCTTTCGGGTATAAAGGAGGGAGCTGCCGAC
>CAYOTE010000313.1:0-1745 GCA_964406785.1 uncultured Clostridia bacterium | reverse complement strand
AAAGACAACCGAACGGGAAAGCGGAGGCAATATCCCCGTAGCGGAAAGATACGATCCTTATAAATGCCACTTTTAACCACAAATAACAAATGGATTAATTATGGCGAGGAACAAGTCACAAGTATATTGTTTATATTGTTTTTACATTATATGAAGCATTAAAAAACTCTTTACATAATTTTTTAGGGTTTGACGTCCAAATAATTATTTTTTTTGGAATTGTATTTTTATTGTGTATGATTTGAACACCACTAGATAAGCCACCCGAAATCATTTTAATTTCTAACACTTCTTCTTTCATAAATACTAACTTCTTAGAATAACTAATGACAAAAAAATTTTTGTACACTGACAGCCTAACAAATGGATATGTGAGATTTAACAGATCAATTCTTGCTCCAAGATTATTATAAAAAAATATTGGTACTTGGGTTTTTTCAATACCTAATAAACTCATTTTTTTTTTCATATCAACATAAAAAAATATAAATACGATAAAAAACAAAGTACTTACAATTATTAATGCAATAAACGCTTCTATATTCATAATTATTCAGCTCTCTTTTATTTTTTTATTCTAAATATAACAATATCTTTCATAAGTATAATATACGCTTCAACAGACAAACATGAGTTTCCAATGCCATAATCAAATGAAACTGACATCTCTCCATTACCGGAAGCTGTTCCAGAGGCAGATGCTACTTTAATTCCCTGACTCCAAGCTAATGCAGTAATAACCGAATATGGAGTTGTACTTTTTTTCTTTCCATACCCAGCTGTAACAAAAACATTATAACCACCAGTTTGACTAGTTCCTCCACCTCCATATGAGCACATTAAATATCTGTATTTATTATCTTCCATAAAATATAATTCTCCCCTAACAGTTGCTCCCAATAAAGATAATTGTACTCCTGTACCAAGTTTCACCCATTCACCATTTCTTAAGTCAATGGAAAGAAATTGAAGATTATGACTAAACTTTTTACTAATTTGCTTTACTATATGCTGAACTCTTTCTTGAGGACTAGGAACTATATACTTTTCTCTATTAACTCGTATATCATTAACTATCGGATTACCATACTTATCTTTTTCGCTTGGTAATAACCAATCAAAAATCCCTTCCCCCATCGGGTCAACGAAGTTAAACCCGTTCATATTCATACCTTGATATAGGTTCATTGAATCCCGATATCCAAGACTATCTCCCTGTAAAAATCTTCCCATTACGGGGTCAAAATGTCTTGCTCTGTAATAATATAATCCTGATTCTTTCTCAAATCTCCTGCCTTGGAACATGTACTCATTATCAATAGAAGATTGAGTAATTACATTACCGCTGTTGTTTTTGATAACAGGCAAACCGTAAAGTCCATAATTGTATCTTTCAACGATATTACCGTCTTTGTCGGTAATTGCAGTTATCGAACCAATCCCATTGGTATGATATGAGTATGATTTATCAATATTTGTTCCTGAGGTATCGTACTTATCCATTCTCAAAACTTAATCAATACCGTTGCCGTAAACAAATTGTTTTGTTACTTTGTCCGCTCCGTCTCTCTCTTCAATTACTTGATTTCCTGAATAATAATATTTTGTTACATTGGTTCCCGATGACTTTTCAATTCTACGTCCCATTGCGTCATATTTATATGATGTTGTATGTCCGTTCTCACTTACCGATACCATTTGATTACGGTAATTGTAGGTATAATTAAGTCCTGCCTGTGCTGTGG
>CAYOTE010000312.1:0-1751 GCA_964406785.1 uncultured Clostridia bacterium | reverse complement strand
TAATGCTATAGAATATAGATTAGATAGATAAATATAATTTTTAATCATAGTAAAAAACTTTCAAGGACTTGAAAGGAAAGGAGAAAATAAAATGTCAGATAAGTCATTTAATGCATTTAAGATGGCTCAGCAACAGTTTGATGATGTTGCTGAACAGTTAGGATTAGATCAGGGAACCAAAGGGTTATTAAGAACTCCGAGCAGGGAGTATCACTTTACAATTCCTATAAGAATGGATGACGGTTCATATAAGGTTTTTCAGGGATTTAGGGTACAGCATAGTGATGCCAGAGGACCGAGTAAGGGCGGTATAAGATTTCATCCGCAGGAAACAATTGATACAGTTAGAGCCCTTGCAACATGGATGACATGGAAGTGTGCAGTTGTTGATATTCCCCTTGGTGGCGGAAAGGGTGGTGTAATATGTGATCCGCACAATCTTTCCATGAGAGAACAGGAACAGATTTGTAGAGGTTGGATAAGACAAATTGCAAGAAATATTGGTCCCTTGCAAGATGTACCGGCTCCCGATGTAATGACCAATGCTCAGCATATGTTGTGGATGATGGATGAATATGAAAAAATAATGGGAGGAAAATTCCCCGGAATTATCACAGGAAAACCTGTTGGAAGCGGTGGCTCATTAGGCAGAACCGAGGCAACCGGATATGGTGCTGTTTATACTTTAAGAGAGGCTTTAAAGGAGCATAAGGTTGATACTAAAAACACGAGTGCTTCTTTTCAGGGTTTTGGTAATGTTTCACAGTATGCTATTGAATTATATCAACAGTACGGTGGTAAGGCTGTATGTGTCTCAAGTTGGGATCAAGAGGAACAAAAATCATATTCTTTCATAAGAGAAAGTGGAATTGACCTTGATGAACTAAGAGGTATTACGGATAAATTTGGTGGTATTGACAAAGAAAAGGCAAAAGGGATGGGTTATGAAATTGCAGATGGCAATAAGTGGATTTCATTGGATGTTGACATTCTCTTTCCGGCAGCACTTGAAAACCAGATTAACGCTGATACAATTAAGGATATTTCCTCAAAAGTTAAATTTGTAGTAGAGGGTGCTAATGGTCCGACTACGCCTGAGGCTGATAAATTTTTCTTTGAAAAGGGTATTTTTGTAATTCCCGATTTCCTTGCCAATGCAGGTGGTGTAACCGTGAGTTATTTTGAACAGGTTCAGTGCAATATGAATTATTTCTGGGAAAAGGAAGAAGTTCTTACTAAGCTTGACACAAAGATGACAAGTGCTTTCCATGCCGTTTATCAATTGGCTAAAAAGAAAAATATATATATGAGAGATGCTGCTTATATGATAGCAATATCAAGAGTTGCAGAAGCCAGTAAATTAAGAGGCTGGGTATAAGAAAATAAGAAACTTATAAAAAAATATCGAGTTGGGCGGATAGATATCCTATTCACCCGACTTGTCTATTTGTTGCCTTAAATTTGATAAATATGAGTTAATAAATAGACATTCAAAAATATATTGTATAATATAAATCTTCGATTTTTAAGCTTTTAGTTATAAAAAATGGTTCTCCGCCAGAAAGTGTGAGTATTTGATAAAAGATAAGGGACAAAGTATACTAAAATTTTATTCAGCAAGAAAAAATTAAGGAGTATACAATGTCCCAATTATTAGAAACTAAGCTATCTGAAACTAAGTTTATGTGAATTTTGTTTAAAATTCTATTTCCAGACCTCCGATAGGCAGAATTCCCCATTGGTAAGTAATT
>CAYOTE010000311.1:0-1773 GCA_964406785.1 uncultured Clostridia bacterium | reverse complement strand
TCTTTAACATTTTAAGGAATTCTTTTTTATCTGCAACATTTTTTAAGATCGGTTTTCCCTCATATCCGCGGTTCATTACATGGTGATATGCACCTTGATAAGTTATCCTTGCTCTTCTCATAAATTTAGTATACTACAATAAAACAAAGAAACAAAGCACCGTCACCCTTGAATTCAGGAATTCCTTTTTTGTGTAAACCAGCAACCCATGTGCAGGATCTGAGATATAAACCTTGTCCTTTTCAATTTTGTAAACAACTACAAAATGATTCTGGTTCCAATGAACAATGCAAGGTAATTTCGATTCTTTTAGTTTTTCATATCCGATCTTTAGCCCAACAGTTCTCATTCCAATAGATTCTGCAGCTTTGCTAATCCCTAATAGCGAGACTCCACTTCGAGTTATAAAACTTCTTTCATTTAAATACTCAAGAGAATATCTTCTCCCATAGAATTTTGCGATAATACCTATACAAGCCGGGCCACAATCCATTGCATCATGCTGTTTTATAAAAGGAAATTTTTTCATAATTTTTTATGTTTAATACTAAACCATTTTTTAAATATTTCAATTTAATATCAATGAAAACAATATCATCAATATAATTCAAACTATCATTGATATAACCTTATTTATTATATAGAAATTTTTAAATTTCGATTTTAAATAACTCCCATTCCTCTATTGATTCATTCTCTTTTAAATAATAGTAAGTATTATTGACAAAGGTATATAATTCATTTTCAATAGGAAGAAATACTCTTTTAATAATAATACCATTTTTATCAAGCACAATAAATTCATTATCTTTATTTCTTACTTTATATGTTGTAACGTAAATTTTTTCATTTTGAATTAAAATTCGCTTGATCTTCGGAAAAATTTTATTAAAAACAAACTTATTACTTTTTAATAACTTCCACCTTTTTGAAATTTTTATTTTTTCTATCAACTCTTTTTTATGCTCAAGTGTAACCGGAATATCCTCCATATTGATTTGTATCTGTTTGATATTATTCCCGTTATAGTCGAGTATTTTTATATAGAAGCCTTTTTTACTATCTGCTATATATATATTTCCATTATCCGTAAGTACATCACAATAATGAGGAGTCATTTTTTTTATTTCACCTTTTTTGTCAGTTGATAGCTTAATATCAACACTCTCATCCAAATAATTGTATATATTCTTCATTTTCTGCATTTGTTTATTAATCAGGCTTACATTAACATTGACACTTCTCTTTTTTAGATCAAAATGTCTCCTTATTCTAATAAAATTATCTTTAACCGGAAATAACTGATCCCATGGTGATATTTTAATTTCTTCAATCAATTTCCCATTATGAGAAAACCAAGAGACTTTACCTGAATCATTGATAACTACGAAATCAGTATAAACGGATACTTGAGGGTGATCAATAAATTCACCAGGTCCTTGCCCTTTTTTCCCAAACTTAGCTTTTAATTCAAATGTATTCAAATCATAAACAAAAATGGTATATCCATCAGCAATGAATAAACCGGTTCCATTTGTATTTACACTGTTTGGATTAATTATTTCTTTTAAAACAGATACTTTATCGCCATAAGCAAAGACAACAATACCTATCATCAACACTAAAAAAATAATTTTCTTCCCCATGAGTCCTCCCTCTTGCCTATTTTATTATTCTTTCTTCACTATTTATATTTTCATCAACATACTCGCTGAAAGATCATGGGTGACGGTGCTTGACTTCTTGACAGTATCACTTTTGCTCTTTCCTAAA
>CAYOTE010000310.1:0-1806 GCA_964406785.1 uncultured Clostridia bacterium | reverse complement strand
CATTAGTTGAGTTCAAATCTTCAATAATATACTCATCTTCTTTTGCGGTTATTTTAAGGTGAGATTTCGATACAATGGGATCAGAGATTATAATTTTCGCACTTGAAGGATCTCTGCCTATTATTGTTTCTTCATCGTATAAATCGTATTCACCTATATTTTCTCCCTTTATTTCGACAATAATAGTTTTTGTATTTACAGGTTGTTCTATTTTATTTTCAATTGCAACATTGTTTGGTTTAATACTTAGGTGTTCGGTCTCAGTGTTTAATTTTGCCGTGTTTTTTTTTTGACTGTCTTCGATTGTAAAAGCCTGATTTTCCATATTGTTTTCCGCTTCATTAAATTCGTCATCATTTTTTTTTTTGCTAATAAATTTTATAATAAAAGAGGTAAATGCAAGTATAATGGCAATTCCTACAATTAAATAGAATCTGTTATTTTCCCACGCTTTGTCAATCCATTCATTGCAACCTGAAAATAAGAAAGGTATCAATATAGTCAATAAGGATAACTTATATTTTTTTATCATTTATGCCTCCGTCAAAGTCATAAATGTTTTATTACATATTTCTATGACTTTATGATTTATTTTACAATTACAAAAATAATATGTCAAGTCGGAAAAGTTTCTTCAAATTTATAGTAATTTATTATAGTAAATAATTTGATAGGCAATTTAAAGAATTTAAAGAATTTAAAGAATTTAAAACGTTGACAAAAATATTTATAGGATATATAGTTATGTTATTATAAAGCGAATTTTAAAATTGTGTGTAAAAAAAGATTTATAAATTAGTATGCTATTCTACGGGAGCGAAAATGAGGATATTTGAAGAAATGGAAATAAGAGATCATGAGGAATTGATTTTTAATTATTTTGAAGATGTTGATTTAAAACTTATTATCTCATTGCATGACACTACTTCAGGACGTACTATTGGTGGACTTATGATGAATCAATACGAGTCTGATATGGAAGCGGTGGTTGAATCGTTGCGTTTATCACAAATAATGACCTATCAAAGTGCTACTGCCGATGTTAATTGTGGAGGTGCAAATGCATTAATTATCGGTGATCCTAAAACCGATAAAAATGAAGCTTTTTTTAGAGCAGCAGGTAGATTTATTGAAAGTTTTAAGGGAAAAATATTTGTTTCCCCAGGATTAAGTACAGAAACTAAAGATTTTAAATATATTCAACGTGAAACGGATTATACAATTTTTGAAAAAAAAATAGATGATAGTTCCAAACCTACTGCTGAGATAACGGCAAACGGTGTTTATTGGGGAATTAAAGCTTGTGCCAAGATGATTTACGGTACTTCAGATCTTACAGGGTTATCTTTTACTGTTCAAGGTGTTGGAAATATTGGCAAATACATTGTAGATTATTTAAAACAAGAGAAAACAAAGATATTTATCAGTGATCTTATTTATGACAATATCAAGGAAGTTGAAGATAAGTATCCCGATATAAATATTTTAAAACCAAATGAAGTTATTTCTCATAAAACAGATTTTTTAGTTCCATGTGCGGTTGGTAGAGTTATAAACGAAGATAATATTAAAAACTTAAATTGTAAGGTAATCGCAGGTTCGGCTTATAATGTGTTTACTGATGAGAAATTGATTGAAGTTGTTTACAAAAAAAATATACTGTACGCTCCCGTATTTTTGATTGCTGCCGGAGATCTTTTTTTACTTGATAAAAATTTAAAATTGGATATCGATGAAATTGAAAATAGAAAAACAAGAATTATTTATGATTTATTATTAAATATTTTGCAAAGAGCCTCTGATATG
>CAYOTE010000309.1:0-1837 GCA_964406785.1 uncultured Clostridia bacterium | reverse complement strand
ATGAAATAATAAAAAAAAATCTGCCTGGCACCAAAAATCAAGGCCAGTAAGAATTGTAGCAAACTGTAGTAGAATGTATTTATGCAATTTGCTCTCTAGCTAGGTTTCCCAAAGAATGCAAAAATAACGACTCCGTACCGATCTCCCGCCCGGTTTTCCTGCGGTTTCTCCCTTATAAGACAGTGGTTATACGCAATATTATTTCGCTTTTTTTTCTTGCTTTATGAACTTTTATTTCGTATAATGACAATATGGAAAAATATTATTTTACAGAACAAATAAGCAAAAAGTTTAATTGTACAGCAAATTTACCTGAGTGGTTGATAAATTATCCTGAATTTAAAGAGCAAATCAAACTCCTGAGAACTACTCTTGGAATGACTCAGGAACAGCTTGGAAAACTAGTAAACAGATCTATTAGATCAATTCAACAAATTGAAAACGGAGAAGCAAAACCCAAAATTTCTACACTACATAAAATCGCAGATGCACTGAATACTGAATTAGTAATATCATTAGTCCCACGCCAGAACTTATTAGAATTCCTTGATGAAAAAGCAAAAAAAAAGGCAGAACAACTAATAAATCTTTCTGAATCAAGTGCTGCTCTGGAAATTCAAATACCTTCAAAAGAAGAAAAAAAAGCACAGATTAAAAAGCTTAAAAATGAAATTTTAAATAAAAAAAGAGATAGTTTATGGACTCAAAATCATACAAAAAAATAAATACAGAACTTCCTATAGAATCTACACCTCTTACATTAGATGATCTTAAGGATCTGATTCCAAAATATATTACGACAAAAACGGAACTTTATGATGCAGAATTTAAAAATATCTCTGAGGTTTCAAATAACTATTTTTTATCTAAAAAAAAATTCCAATTTACCATTTACAGTCTATATAAAGTACATAAAGAAATGTTTAATAAAGTATGGAAATGGGCGGGGGAAAAAAGAAAAATAGAAAAAAACATTGGAGTAAATGTTATTTATATAGACATTGAATTAAAAAAACTATTAGATAATCTTGATTATTGGCTAGATCAAAACACTCCGGTTCTTGATATTTCAGCTTATTTACATCATAGACTTGTATATATCCATCCATTTAATAATGGTAATGGAAGGTGGGCAAGACTTATTGTAAATATTTTTTTAAAAGATCAATTAAACTCATATCTAAAATTTCCCGAAAACAAACTATTATTAACAAATGAAATAAGAAAAAATTATATCAATGCTCTACAAGAAGCAGATAAACTAAATTATCATCACCTAATTAAATTTCATAAAAAATATATTTCAGAATCAAACATTTAGGCTTTCTGTTGTTTACGATAGAGAGTTTAAAGTTTTTGTATATTTTTAATTTCTGTCCTCAGTATGGACAGTTTTACAGAACCTTTATAAATTTCATAAAACTGCTTCATTCGCCAAATGTTTCTTGCTGACATTATCAATTATTGAGTAAATAAAACGCCTAAAATATCTAAATTTTCATTTTTGTTGGTTAAGATTATTCCGATTTGTCTATGTAATCATTCCTGTGCCTATATTAGTGATTAAATTAATTTTTTGTAACACAGAAGCAACGCAAACCACAAAAAATATATAAAAATCAAACATTTATATTTTACTTTAGTTTAATAATAATTGCCAGTTAAAATTATCCCTAAAATTCTAATCGAAATAATTTAGAATAAAATTAAAGGCTGTATCAAATTTTTGATTGCTTTACCCCTGTAATACGCCAATAATACTCTCCCAATGTTTTTGGTAATCCCCATCATGTAACTTTTGTAACACTACTCCATCATAATGTGACAAAGATTACAA
>CAYOTE010000308.1:0-1846 GCA_964406785.1 uncultured Clostridia bacterium | reverse complement strand
AAAAACGCCCGTTGTGGACAAACAAAGTGCAGGGGTATTTATAACACCGGGAAGTAAAATTGGTTCCGGTTTACCTGACAATATCAAGCTAATCAAAGGCAGACTTATATTGGAAGATAATAATAAAAAATAAATATATATTGAGTATTTAAGATTCTTCTGGAGTTGAAATATTTTTATTCTTTCTTTTGTACTTGAAAAAAATTTATTGTACCTATATAATAGGTTAAGTTACCTATGTAGGAGGTTTTTATGATTGCGAAATTATTTAATGGAAAGTCTGCCGAAACTGTTCTTTTGTTTTTATATGCTTATAACGAAGGATATGCAAATGAAATTTCTAAATTTTCCGGGATTTCGTTAAACTCTATTCAAAAACAACTAACCAAATTTGAAAATGCAGGGTTATTTGTCTCTCAATTTAAAGGGAAAACGAAAATGTTTTTATGGAATCCCAGATATCCATTTCTTAAAGAGTTTAAATTATTCTTAAAAAAAGTATTTATGTATCTACCGGAAAAAGAAATGGAACAGTATAATGCAAAAAGAAAAAGACCGAGAAAAAGTGATAAAAAATTAAAGGAAATAAAATGAAAGAAACGATATACATATTTTCTAACGGTAGGTTAAAGAGACGGGATAATACTCTTTTTTTTGAAACCGAAGACGGTAAGAAAAAATTTCTTCCCATAGAAAATATCAAGGAGGTTTATGTTTTCGGTGAGATTGACTTAAATGTTAAGGCTTTAAATTTTCTTTCGGAAAAAGAAATAATTCTTCATTATTTTAATTATTACGGATATTATTCGGGAAGCTTTTATCCGAGAGAGCATTATAATTCGGGCTTTATGATTTTAAAACAGGCAAATTTTTATGAAAATGAAGCAAAAAGATTAATTATTGCCAAAGAATTTATAAGAGGTGCGGCTGCCAATACTCTTAAGATATTGAAATATTATAACAGGAGAGAAAAAAATCTAAATGAATTTATTCTTGAAATTGAAGGTTTAATCGATGAGATGATTAAGCAGGGAAGTATATCCGAAGCCATGGCTTACGAGGGACAGATAAAGCAGGCGTACTATAAGGCTTTTAATACCATTATAGATAATAAGGAGTTTTCTTTTAATAAGAGAACAAAAAGACCGCCGAAGGATTATCTTAATGCACTTATAAGTTTTTCAAATTCCGTTATATACACTCAAGTCCTGTCTGAAATATACCAAACACATCTTGATCCGAGAATAGGTTATTTACATACTACAAATTTCAGACGATTTACTCTAAATCTTGATGTGGCTGAAATCTTCAAACCTGTAATAGGGGATAGGACTATTTTTTCCTGTTTGAATAAAAAAATAATTACCAAAAAAGATTTTGACAAGGAATTAAAAGGAATAATGCTAAATGATAAGGGACGAAAGAAATTTTTACAACATCTTGAAGAACGCTTGAAACAAACAATAAAACATTCAAAATTAAAAAAGCCCGTAAGTTATAGAAGATTAATAAGATTAGAATTGTATAAATTGGAAAAACATTTCATGAACGAGCAAGACTATAAAGCATTTGTAATGGAGTGGTGAGAGAGAGTTGAGAGGGATGAAAGTTGAAAGTTGAAAGAAAAAAAAGTTCCATCAGACTGAGGCTTGAGGCTAAAAGATTGTTGAAGGTTAGAAGGTTAAAATGATATTTAGTAGATTTGAGGATATTCTGTCTTGGAAAAGAGGAAAAGAATTGACTTTGTTGATTTATGAATATTTCAGGAATAACAAAGATTATTCATTTAAGGATCAGATACAAAGAGCTTCTATTTCTATAATGAATAATATCTCAGAAGGCTTTG
>CAYOTE010000307.1:0-1878 GCA_964406785.1 uncultured Clostridia bacterium | reverse complement strand
ATCAACTACCGTGAAGAGAAAAAAACAAATAAAGTTACAAATTATGCAGGTGTATTACCAATTTTAGACTTTTGCAGAAAAATGAGAATATTTCAGTTTGCTGATAAGACCCTACAAATACGGTCAGGTGATCAAGGTTGGTTAGATTCGCAACATTTTCTTTCAACATTATTAATTAATTTTATAGGTGGAGATTGTATATCTGATGTAGATATTTTAGAATCAGATACGGGGTTAAAAACAGCGATATCTAATACAGAGAACAATTATATTAACATGAATAACAGTCTTATTTCAAAACGCTTCCGTAAAGGAAGAGAAAGAGTTTTTCCGTCTAACAATGCTCTTGGCAACTATGCCTTAGAATTTCATAATGAATCCGAAGAAGAAGTGAGAAAAGGTTTTATAAAGCGAAAAGAAGTTTTTATTCCAAAACTTAACGATAACCTTATCAATTTAAACAAACTATTTGGTCATATTGCGACTTTTGCACAAAAAAACAATCCGGTTGATTCTGCAACAATAGATATAGACGCAACAATAAAAAACAGCAACAAACAATCTGCTTTTTATACATACAAAAAAGATTCAAAGGGCTATCAACCATTAAATGCCTATTGGAATGAACAGCAAATGATATTGTTCTCAGAGTTTAGAGATGGCAATGTAAATCCTAACTATAATATTCCTGAATTTGTAGAAAAGTCATTTTCATATCTTCCTAAAACAGTAAAGAATTTATATTTAAGGTCTGATTCGGCAGGATATAATTTTGAATTAATGTCTTATTGCAAAAAGCAGGATATTCAGTTTAGTATTAGTGCCAAGCTATCTAAAAGTATTCGAGAAGAGATAAAACTCGTTGAAGATAAAGAATGGGAAGTGATAGAACAAAATAGAGGTCAATTATTAAAAAACAAAAACAATGAGGATAGAGAATGTTGGGAATGGTCTGAGGTTGATCATATTCCTGACAATCCAAATGCAGGTGAATTTAGGTATATAGCCGTTAGAAACAAGATTATTGAGCCAAAATCCTTATTTGAAGAATCAATCAATAATGAAGAAAACAAAGAAGAAGACAATAATAAAAAGCAATATATAAAAGATGGAACAAAATACAATATAAGAGTAATTGTAACAAATAGATATGATTTAACAGGAGCCGAGTTATTTCATTGGCATAATAAAAGATGTGGTTATTCAGAACAAATTCATAGTGTAATGAAAAATGAATTTGCAGGCGGTCAGTTTCCATCAAATAAATTCGGTGCAAATGCTTTTTGGTGGTTAATGATGATCTTTTCGTTGAATATAATACAACTTTACAAGAGCTTGATTTTAGATAATGGTTGGAGAACAAGGCGAATGAAAGCATTTAGGTTACATTTTATTTATCTTGCAGGGAGAGTTACACAAAGGTCAAGGAGTTTATTTATATATGTCAGAAATATTGATTTGTTTAAGAATATAACAAATAAAATTGAGCATTTAAAATGGATACCAATATAGATACAATAGATACAATTATATATTACCGTTATTTAGTTGATTTTGGTGGGAGGAGTGTAAGCAAAAAGAGGTTATCGTTTAATATTAACAATATTTTAGTGGGAATTTCAAAAAGTATGGATTTTTATGACAATTTTGAGGACAATATGATTACATTTTCATTATAGCGGAATTATTTAATAAAAAAAAACAACGAAATTTAAGTTGATTAAAAATTTAGATGTAGTATCTTTTTTAAAAGTCTTTCGTATTTGTGATATTATATCGGACGTTAAATTCCCATCATCTTTTTTTGATAATAAATTGATTTCAAATAGAAAGGTAACGGATAAAAGAACAATAATAATTATACGGGCTTTTTTTAAC
>CAYOTE010000306.1:0-1890 GCA_964406785.1 uncultured Clostridia bacterium | reverse complement strand
TATCGAAAAAAGACCATTCAAAAGTTTTAGGAACTATTTGGCGAATTGATGTAATCGCAGCCTATAATAAAGAAATATTAAAGCGGGATCTTGCAGGGGAAGTTTCTCATCTTATGACAGCTTCAAAAAATTCTAAAATTGTTGAAGTCGCTGAGGGGTTATTTTTAGAAGAGGTTGATGTACCGGATGTCTTTATAGGGGAAAAAATAAAAGATGTAAATGTTAGAAATAAGTATAAGGTCGATATAGTTCTTATTAGGGATAATTCCAAGACAAAAAAGGGTAAAAATCATAAAATTACAAATTTACCTGATAGTGAATATATATTTAAAAAGGATACTTCTTTACTGATTATTGGTGAAAGAAAGAGAGTTGAATATCTTAGTATGTTATAACTTGAAATATGTAATGTTATGTAATATAGGGAGGAGAAAAAAATGGTTGTAGAACAATTTCTTCCGGCTTTTCATTATGGAGATGCAATTGGTAACTCGACTTTGGCATTTCATAAATATTTATTGGATAAAGGGATTAAGAGTCAAATAATTTCGTTAACTATTGATGAACTTATGTCTGAATTTGCATTGTCCTTTCGTGACTATGTTGAGGATGAAAGTTCAATAAAAATTTTACATTTTGCTATTCCGTCTGAACTTACCGATTTTTTTTTAAAGGTTAAAGGAAAAAAAGTGATGATTTATCATAATATTACTCCTTCTTCTTTTTTTATAGATTTTTCCGATGCACTTGTGAAATTCACATTGGAGGGTAGAAAACACTTAGAAAAATTAAATGAATGTTTTGACCTCTCTATTGCCGTATCAAATTTTAATGCGGAAGAATTGAGAACATTGAATTTTAAAAATGTAAAAAAAATCCCGCTTATGGTCAATCTTGATGAATATAAACAACCGTTTAATAAACCTTTTTATGATTTGATTAAAGATGACAGAAAAAATATTATTTTTGTCGGGAGGATATCTCCTAATAAAAAAATTGAAGATTTAATAAAGGTATTATTCTATTATAAAAAATATATTTCACCCTCTATTCGTTTAATTATTGCGGGCAAGATAGACTCTTTGCCTAAATATTTTCAAGCTGTAAGAGATCTTGCTTCACGGTTTTTATTGACATCTGAAGATATTATATTTACCGGGCATATCCCCTTTGACGAATTATTATCCGTGTATAAACTGGGGGACGTTTTTTTATCAATGAGTGAGCATGAGGGCTTTTGTCTGCCCCTGATAGAGAGTAGCTTTTTTAATGTACCGGTAGTAGCTTTTAATGCAGGTGCCGTAAGTGAAACCTTAAAAGGTTCAGGTCTGATTTTTAGTGAGAAGAAGACCGAATTAATCTCAGGATTATTGGAAAATATTATAAATGACAATGAACTTAGAGTTAAAATAAATAAAAAACAAGAAAAATTAATTGAATTATACTTAAACGAAGCTCAACCTGAAAAAATCTTTTCCCTATTGCAAAATTTATAGTATCCTGAAATTCTCATCAAAATTGTAGCGAAATGTCAGGGAAAACCTATTATAACAAGTTAAGCGATTAAGATGAATGCAACTGTGCAGTATTTTATTTGAGATTAACGCAGTTAGAATGGGCTTATTGGGTATTGCAGTAAGTTTTGATTAAAATTTTAGGAATATGTTATAGCTTGAATAATATGGTATGATATTATAGAATGATATTTTGAAAGGGGAGTTATGGAGCTATGTCTATGTCTTTGGATTTATGAAAGCAAATAACGGATAGATTATGAAAAAAGAGGAATTTATAAAAATAAGAAAAAAACTTGGAAGAACTCAATTGGAAATGTCTGAGCTGATAAATGTCTCAAAGAAAACAATCGAGAGTTACGAGCAGGGGTTAAGG
>CAYOTE010000305.1:0-1912 GCA_964406785.1 uncultured Clostridia bacterium | reverse complement strand
TTCTTCGGCATTTGAATTCTGTCTTGGAATCCATGTATTGCGTTTTACCTTTATTAATAAGCCGGCATTGTCGGCATCTTCTATAAACGTACTTATTTTTTCATGTTCACCAGATTCAAACTTTTTTAATGTATCCGAAGGTATTTGATAAATATCACCCTTTATTAAATCAATGATTGCACTGTTTACAGGACCGTCAACAGTTGTAATGAATTGATGAAAACGAAATGTTTTACCAGTCTTCATATCGGGTTTTGTTAATAATGCTTCTTCAAGATTAATTTGATATTTAAGTTTTCTAAATAACCCCTCTCTTGTATTATGACATAATTTCTTATCATTTTCCAATATATCTCCGTCTTTATCAAAATGTATATAACATGGACCACATATATATTTTACATCACATTTACTACACACCCTTTTCTTTATATCAACATAATTTTCTATTATCTCTTTCATTTTTTTGAAATCATACCCTTTCCAAACATCACCTATAGGATAATTATGACTCATTCTTTCACATATATGAAATTTACCTTCAGAGTCTATAAAGACTCTACTGTCGAATAAGCATGTACCTTCAGTAAAATAATTTGGTGTTGAGAATAATTTTGTTTCGTTTAAATATCTGGAATAGATACCTTGTTCAAACGGAGAAAGTTTTTTTTTATCTTTTTTCTTTAATATAATTTTGTTAAAAACATAATGAAATTCTTTTTTTACATCTAAGTCATTTATTTTTAAATCTTTATAATAATTAGTATCTTTACCTTCGACAGGGCTATAAGTAACTAATTTATCCTTTACCATTGTCTCCTCCGTAAAAAACTTATAAAGTTCATATGTTGACAAATCGTATGAATGTACAATACTAAATGAAACCTTTTCATTATAATAATCAGAGTTGATATATCTTATCATATTTATAGTTTTCCATACTTTATCAAATGTCCCTTTTCCGTTACTATATACCCTTTTTGCGTCATGGTTCTTTTTGGGACCATCCAAGCTGATATGTAATTTGAAATCTTCTTTAATTAAATAATCAATTATATGAGGTTTCAATAGGGTGGCATTTGTGGTAACACTATAATTAATATCCCAATTTTTAAAAAGTTTTTTTGAGTAGGATACAATTTTTTTTATGAGTGTAAATTCTTTAAAAGGCTCACCGCCATAAAGTCCTATGGAGAATTTCTTTTCTCTACTGTCTTTTATTAATAAGTATAAATAGTCCAATCCCGTTTTTGCCTTTTCAAAATCAAGAGATTTTTTTGTAGTCTTCCTTTTATAATAATATTTATCACTAAAAACACAGTATTTACACCTCAGGTTACAATCTTGTGTAATTTCAAAGGTTACTGCATTCATTAAACTAACCTTTTGTCTTAACCAGTATTTATTTATGCTTATGTCATTTAAAACAATTTTACTATCTTCCAAATTATTCTTATATTTGCTTAAAGTTTCGTTATTAACCAAGAAATTACTCTCCGGTAAATACGAATATCCGTCTTTTAATTCAATTATTTTCATCTATTATCCATCCTTAAATTTAATTTTATAAATAAGCCTCTTCGTTTTAATTTAATGCAAGATAGGCTATAAAGAATCAGCCTATCTTACTAAATGACAAATCTAAATTGCTACACTACCTGTTTCTAGACCACTATTACCAATATCGTCACGCCCAGTGCCTACGGTGTAACAACGTTCAACACATGGTCTTAAACAGTTTCTTCCACCCGTAATTTTTGATTTTTCTTCTTTTTCAAGTTTTTCTACATCGTTTGTTAATTTTTCTAGCATTTTTTTCTCCTTATAATTAAATTATTTTCCTCAAAAGTTTTCACACCTGCCGTTAGGCAAGCAAGATAAAACTTTCAAACCTTTTACGCTTTTCCACAGC
>CAYOTE010000304.1:0-1933 GCA_964406785.1 uncultured Clostridia bacterium | reverse complement strand
CATAAGTATTACTAATGTTTAATATTAACATAATTAATTTTTATTACAATACAATTTCTCTTATAATTATCAAATAACAGGAGGTATGTTATGTATGGAAGTATAAGAATTCCCGATCCGAAAAATGAAAGAGTATTAACTTATGAGCCCGTATCGGAAGAAAGAGAGTTATTAAGAAAAGAGTTGAAGAGGCAGGAAGATTTATTTATTGAGATTCCTATAATTATTGGTGGTAAAGAAATCTTTACAAAAGAGACTAAATCAGTCATTATGCCTCATAAACATAATAAAAGTATAGGTGTTTGTTCACAAGCCGGCAAGTTAGAAATAAATCAAGCCATAGAGTGTAGTCTTGAAGCTAAAAAAAAATGGGAAAATTTAACTTGGCATCATAGAGCGGCGGTATTTTTAAAGATAGCTGAATTAATCTCTAATAAGTATAGATATGTTTTAAATGCCGCTACGATGCTTAACCAATCCAAAAATCCGTTTCAAGCAGAGATTGATTCCGCATGCGAATTAATTGATTTTTTAAGATATAATGTTAAATTTGCCGAGCAAATCTTTGAACAACAACCAAAATCACCCGATGCAACTTGGGATTATATGGAATACAGAAGCCTTGAAGGTTTCATCTTAGCAATATCTCCGTTTAACTTTACGGCTATTGCAGGCAACTTAACCACTGCCCCTGCAATGTTAGGAAATACTGTTATTTGGAAGCCTTCTTCCAATGCTCTTCTATCGGGATATTATTTGATGAAGATATTTAAAGAAGCAGGATTGCCTGACGGTGTTATTAATTTTGTACCAAGTTCCGGTAAAACAATATCACAAACAGCATTAATACACCCTGAATTGGCAGGTGTGCACTTTACGGGAAGTACAGATGTCTTTACAAGTATTTGGCAAAATATTTCAGATAATATTAAAAAATATAAGTCATATCCTCGTATTGTCGGGGAAACAGGTGGAAAAAATTATATTTTAATGCATAATTCGGGAAAAATAGATGCAGTTGTTACCGCTCTTATTAGAGGTGCCTTTGAGTATCAGGGACAAAAATGTTCTGCATGCTCACGTGCCTATATACCTAAAAGTCGTTGGTTGGAAGTAAAAGACAAGCTAATTATGAATTTAAAAACCATAAAGATGGGAGATGTATTGGAATTTGAAAATTTCATGAATAGTGTAATTGATGAAAAGGCATATGATAAAACAATGGAATTTATTAATAGGGCAAAAAATTCTAACGAAACGAAGATTATATTTGGAGGAAACGGAGATAAATCATTGGGATATTTTATAGAGCCGACTATTATTGTCGTGAATAATCCTCTTTATGAAACAATGAGAGAGGAATTATTTGCTCCCGTATTAAGCTTATATGTTTACGAGGATAACGAATGGGATAATATGCCTGAATTAATAAGTGAAACAACGCCATATGCATTAACAGGCTCAATTTTTTCTCAAGATCCTTATATTATTGAAGATTTCTCAAAAAAATTAAAAAATACATGCGGAAATTTCTATATAAATGATAAACCCACTGGTGCAGTTGTCGGTAAACAACCATTTGGCGGAGGACGTGCCTCGGGAACAAACGACAAGGCAGGAAGTTTTTTAAATCTTATGAGATGGTTATCTCCGAGAACTATTAAAGAATGTTTTAATCCGCCCGTTGACTACTCATACCCGTTTATGAGATGAGTTTGACATAGATACATATTGCTATAAATAGGCTCATTTTAATCTTCCGTATATCTGATAAAAAAGCCAAGTAATGTGCTTAAAATCAAAGTCATTGCCACGATAGGTATTAATGCAAAAGGCTCTTTCCAAGCAATCAAAATTGCAGAAGGCAATAATACTAAAAATCCTAAAATTTTAATCAACTTGGGTTGTGTTGGTTTTTTTATTGATAATTTAT
>CAYOTE010000303.1:0-1983 GCA_964406785.1 uncultured Clostridia bacterium | reverse complement strand
TTCTCTTCAAAATTTTCCTGTGCTTTTAAAACATTATAATTTGTACTCATACCGGCTTTGAATTTTTTTTCTTCTGCATTTAACTGTGCCCTGGCAAGTCTTCCTGATATTTCATAGGCTTTTAACTTTTTTTTATTGGTTTGCACCTCTCTGATAGATTGATGTATTTTTTTTAATGCTGATTGTTCTGCATTTTTTATATTTAATTCTGCTTTTTTAAACTCCATTTTTGCTTTTGCAAAGTTGGCTTTTGATTCCTTAAAAGTCAGAGGTATTTTTAAGCTAAGACTGATATTCCAATTATTATATATTGCTTTTAATGTGTCCTGTATCGAAACCCACATATTTCTTTTAATAATATCAACAGGTTTCCGTTCAAATCCACTCCCTTCATAAATAATCTCGTCTCCCGAAATACCGGTTGTCCAATAATTAAAATTAAAATTAAGCTCGGGAAGAATCATGTTTTTTCTGTATTTCACCTCAATTCCTCTACCTTTCAACTCATGTTCCAATCTTTTAATCAATGGATTATTTTTTCTAACTATGCTGATAGCTTCATCAATTAAAGGAGTCCTATAAGAATATGCATTCTTTGGATCATCAACAGGTATAATCCCGTTCATCCATTTTTTTCGATTATTTTGAAGATTCATAATTGTTCTCAGATTATCTTCTGCATCCTTAATAGAGGATACGGCTTGAATTATTTCACTCTCTTTGTTTGCTACTTCAGATTTTGCAGTTAAAATTTCTAATTCGGGAATCGCTCCTGCCTTCAGTTTTTTTAGATTTATTAATTCCAGATTTTTTGCGGCTTTAAGACTCTCTTTTTTTACTTCATAATATAACCTGAAATATGCCAGATCCCAATAGGCGTTTTCGACATTATAAACGGTTTCCAATACCTTTTCTTTTAATCTGAAAAATGAACTCTTATGAGTATGGATTGAAATAAGAATGTTCTTTCTGGTAATTTTGTTACCAAACCCCTTAAGTAAGGGTTGACTTAGACTAAATTGCATTAAGGCATTAAATTGAGGGTTTAAATTGGCAAAACTATTATTTGTTTCGTTTCTACTCTCATTGAAATATAAACCGGCAGAACCTCCAAAAGGCAAATTTTGTTTGAGCCCGAAGTCAAAGGACATTGATTGAATTTCAGAAATATCAGCACCGTCTAACAGAGAAGAAGACGGGTTTTTAGTTTTAGTTTTTTTCACATTAAGTGATAATATTGGGATAAATAGAGATTTATTGGCAGACAATTCTTTATTACTAATCTTATAGTCAAGTATCTGAAGTTTTAAATCGATATTATTTTTCAGTGCATAGGTTATACTATCCTGCAATTTCAAATTAATTTCCTTATTTGTATCTAAAGAAATCAAGAATTCTGTAAAAACGATAAAGCATAAAATTATTATTGAAACATGTTTCATTATATTCTCCTTTCAATAAATTCTATATGCAAATATCTTTCCAAAATAAAATATCTTTATTTATTGACTATGAAAGCAGTATATATTTTTGACATGACCGTAAATGAACAACGGCTGTTCTATTACGGTCATTGATGTTTTAAAAAATAGATTTTACAAATGTTAATTTTTGCGAACGACAGATGTTTAATTAATACATTTTCAATTCTACTAATCTTACCTCTATAGGTCCGTTAAAAAATTGTATTTTTCTTGAGGTTCTTAAGCCTATTTTCTTAACCAGTGCAGTACTGCCACACATCATATATGCTGTACTTCCCTTACATTTATGCTTTAAAAAATCTCCGAAATCCTTATACAATTGCTCAACCTCTTCATTATCCCCTATTCTCTTTCCGTAGGGCAGATTTGTTACAATCGTTGCGTTTTCAAAGCCCTCGTGATTTTTAAAATCCTTTCGCTTTATAACAACATTTCGCCCGTCATTAAATAATTCCATATTCTTTCTTGCGGCACTTATTGCATTTTTACTAATATCACT
>CAYOTE010000302.1:0-2026 GCA_964406785.1 uncultured Clostridia bacterium | reverse complement strand
AGGGAATCTCCAATGATTTTTTTATTTCTTGTCTCTTCAATCTCTTTCAAAATCCTGTCTCTGATTTCTAAAATATTTCCCCACTTTTTTTCATCAACCTTGTTTAAGTACTGCTTATCAATCTTCGGGAACAGTTCCAAGTGTACGGATTTTTCCTTATCTTTGAAATCAGGAAGATGTTTCCATGCCTCTTCGGTTGTAAAGGACAATAACGGAGCCATGATTAATATTGTATCTTTTAATAATTCAAATATTACGGTTAGGGCTGATTTTTTTTCAAGACTGTCAGCCGGACTGCAATACAGTACATCCTTAATGAAATGAAGATAAAAAGAACTCAAGTCCTTAGTCATAAAATTTGATATTGTGTGATATATTGTATGATATTCGTAATTCTGATAAGATTTTAATATCTTTTCTTTTATGTCTTGAAGACGACCTAAGGTATATAAATCAACCTCTCGCATATTGTTTTCAGAAACCATATCCGTGTTAGGGTCAAAATCTTTAATAACACCCAACATAAAACGCCATGTATTTCTAATCTTTCTATAACTTTCGGTTACCCTTGATATAACTTCGTTGCCCAGTTTTATATCTTCCCTGTAATTAACCATGGCAACCCATAGTCTAAGTATTTCAGCACCTTTTTTATCAATTATACTTTGTGGGCTTATAACATTTCCCATGGATTTTGACATTGCCTTTCCCTTTGCATCTAATGCCCAACCATGAGTAATAACAGTCTTATAGGGAGCGGTTTCTCGTTCACTGACACTTACTAATAGGGATGAATGAAACCAACCTCTGTATTGATCTCCACCCTCTAAATAGAGATCGGCAGGAAATTGATGTCTCGGATAATTGTCAAGTATATTAAAAGATGATCCTGATTCGAACCATACATCTATAATATCTTTTCCCTTATCAAAATTCTCGCTTCCGCATTTTGAACATTTTGTTCCCTTTGGTAAGAATTCCGTAATATCTTTCTCATACCATGAGTTTGAACCGTACGCATTAAATATTTCCTCAACTTTTTCAATAGCCTTTTCATCCAATCTGTACTCGTCACAGTCCTTGCAGAAAAACACAGGTATAGGCACGCCCCAGTCTCTCTGTCTTGATATACACCAATCAGGTCTGTTCGCAACCATATTGGATATTCTTTCCTCTCCCCATGTTGGTAACCAATTTGTCTTTTTTATCTCTTCGAGTGCCTTTGTTCTTAAGTTTGCTTCATCAATGGCAATGAACCACTGCTCGGTTGCTCTGTAAATTACGGGCTTTTTACATCTCCAACAATGTGGATAGGAATGCTCTATAGTTTCCGTATAAATTAATCTGTTGTTTGCCTTTAAATCGTCTATAATCTCGTAATTGGTGTCAAATATCTTTTTACCCTCATATTTACCTGTTGTTTCGTCAAATTTTCCACCCGGACCTACAGGTGAGTATATTTCAAGACCGTATTCCAATCCTGCACGATAATCGTCCTCTCCATGTCCGGGAGCCGTATGAACACATCCTGTCCCCTGTTCCAAGGTTACGTAATCGGTGTTGATTATTACTGAATTTCTATCAAAAAGCGGATGTTCGGTATTAAGTCCCTTAAGATCAACGCCCTTAAATGCTTTAATTATTTTATAATCTCCACCCATTATTTCAGCAAGTATGGGAATTAATTTATTCGCAGCTATGAATAATTCACCTTTGACTTCAAATAGTGAGTAGTCAAAATCCTGATGTACGGCAATAGCAAGATTTGCAGGAATTGTCCACGGTGTTGTTGTCCATATCAGTACGAATATTTCCTTATCCTTATACTCGTCTAAAAATTGAGGAGTATCTTTTAATAAGAATTTAACATATATCGAGGGTGATTTATGCATTGCATATTCTACCTCTGCCTCGGCAAGAGCTGTTCTACATGAATTACACCAATAAACAGGTCTTTTTTTTCTAATGACATTACCTTTTTTAACAAATGAGTTAAAGGCTTTGATTATACCTGATTCATAAACGG
>CAYOTE010000301.1:0-2037 GCA_964406785.1 uncultured Clostridia bacterium | reverse complement strand
AAACAACAAAATAAGTTTACTCTCTTGACAATTAACTTCTAATGGGCGTCACCGCTAATTTCAACTTACTACATAACTTACCAATCTATTTTAACCTCAATATTAGAGTCATTGTATTTCCTAAAATATACTTTCCCTTCCTTCATTCTTACAATAAACATCAAAACAAGTAATCTATGCCCCAAGTCTTTTGATCCTGAAATAATAATCTCTTTTAACTCATTATCTGAAATATGATTAGGAATAACTTCAATCCAACTATCTGGTGCATTTTTATTAGAAAAAACTGTTTTTGATTGCTCAACAACAAAATTAATTTTTTTTTTTTTAAAAGTTGACTCCAGAAGTTCGTCATAATTTTTCAAACTATAATTCATGTTAATCCTTCCTTATATTCTCCAACTGGACAATCTGTTGGTCTCTTCTTGTTCCAGAATTGGATAAGTTCATTTTTATTTTTTTTGTGCCATTTCTTAATATTTCGCAAATACTTTGACAAAGCATTCCCATACATTGGAGCACAGTTTTTTATATAAAAATCATTGCACTCATTTTGATAACATACACGGAAATGCGGAGGGGGATGTTCATTTGAAAATACAAATATTTTCAATCCATTTAGTCGGTCAACTACTTCTTCATTTAAAGGTCTACGACCTTGTTCATTTAAGATGGCCCCATTTCGAAAGGAATTTTCTAATTCTTTTTTAAGTTCTTCTGGTATTTCTATAATCCATTCAGCCATTTTTTATATTCCTCCAATTATTGTTTTTTGATAATCCGATTTCCCTCTTCATCATAACATTGTGAACCTTTATAATCATAAGCATTCCAAACCATATCAAAACTGGGTTTTAGTAATGTGGATAAATCTGTATCAAAATTTGATATCTCAAATTCAGGCAGAATTAGTTCATTACGATCTATTCCATGCCGGGGGCCAAATATTAGTTCAGATCTAATTGACCTTACATCTGTATTATTCATATTTAATAAAGAAATGAAACAATAAAAAGGGGGATCTAAATTAAGCTTTTTTAAGATTTCTAAGGAATTGCTTAAATCATTTAGGATCATATTCTCAAACGTGATCATAGCAAGTATGATCTGACCAGCTTCATTTTTTTGTGTTTCTGAATATACGGTCTCGAGCATTCCATCTCTGAACAATAATTTGTAACTACAATCTGTATAGATTACTATTCCATCGAGATTTAATCTATGATTATGACCATGATGTCCCATTGGCTTTATATCTAAATAACGATAATCTTGGAATTCAACTCTGTGATTATTTATAAAGGAGTCAACTGGAATTATATGAATGATAAACTTCGCACCGGCAGGGAGATCTATTGTCAACTCATAATTATTCAAAATTTTTCCAACCCGAAGATTTTTGAATTTTTTAATTTCTTCAGATATTTTTTCAGATAAAACAAAATCACGTCTTAACTCTAGAACATCCATAGGATCTTTACCAGCAGTTCTTCTCTTAAAGAAGGTAATTGGACTTTTAAACCTTACTCTATGAGGATTATTCCAGCTCTTATGTATTCTTAGCAATAATACTTTTTTAAAATCATCCTTATCCTTAATAAACTTTATTTCGGGTTTTTTTGATAATATTGGTTCAATACCATTCTTGATTATATCTTGAATCTTTAGTACAAATTGATCTTCAGTAGTAACTTCGATTCCTGAAATAGTTTCTGGTGCGGATGTATTATCATCTTCTCTAATTCCGAAAATAATATCACCACCATCTGTATTTGCAAAGGAAACTATATCTTCAAGCAGTTCTTTTTTATCTTTATTTTCATCAATCTTTAATAATTCTTTATAATCTAACTGCTTTCCTTCGGGTATCTCATTTTCCTTTAAATACTCAATATCAGAAAATTTAATTTTATCAAAAGTTTTCAAAATCAATTTATCTCTCCATATTTCATTATCCCACTTCATTCAATCTCTTATAAACTCTCTTTAGCATTATTTCTTTTACTGAATCTCCGAATGATTTATTATCTACAATTT
>CAYOTE010000300.1:0-2044 GCA_964406785.1 uncultured Clostridia bacterium | reverse complement strand
CCGGATTTTTACTATTGCTAATCATTATACAGTGGATTTTTGCTTATCTTAATGAAGTAACGTTTTTCAAGTTTCAAAAAAGCAGTATTTTATCAATACAGGAAAAATTGTTAAGAAAAGTGTTTTATTATCCTCTTGATTTTTTTGATAAAAATCATTCCGGATATTTGGTGGGACGAATCAGAGGAGATGTGAGCGGTCTCAGTTATATATTTTCTTCCGGACTTGTCATGCTTTTTATGGATTTAATAAAGTTTATAGGAGCTTTTATTATTTTACTTACGATAAATGTCAAACTCACTCTGATCTCATTTTCCATATTCCCGTTTTTAATATGGAAGATTTCAAGTTCAAGAAATTCGATAAAGCAGGTAAATGAAAAGATTTTAGAAGAAAATGCAATCCTTGAAAGGGAGTTATCCGATACTTTGCAGGGAATTGAGGTTTTTAAAAGTTTTTCCAAGGAGGAGGAAGGAATAGAAAGAAGCGTAAAAGCTTTATCGGAATATCAGAGTGTTGAGCTTGAGAGAAATAAAGTAAGTGTTCGGTACAAAAATCTCATAGGATTTATTATCAATATCGGACAGGTTGCACTTCTTTACTTTGGAATTATCGAGATTATCACAAATCAAATGAGTATCGGAGGTTATGTTGCGTTTTCAGGCTATTTGATCTATTTATATTCTCCGATTCAAAATTTAGGTCATGTAATGGTGATTTATGATTATGCAAAAAGAAGTTATTTTCGAATTAAAGAGTTATTTGATTTGTTACCGGAAAATAACGGAGATAATATAATAGATAAAATTAACCGGATAAAAGTTGCAGGCTTATCTTTTTCTTATTCAAACGGAGATGCTGTAATTAATGAATTGGATTTTGATATTAAGAAGGGTGATAAAGTTTTAATATCCGGAAAATCGGGAACCGGTAAATCAACATTGGTAAAGTTATTGTTGGGATTATATCGACCTAAAAAGGGGAATATTTTTTATAATGATATTAATTTGAATAAATTGAATTTGAATAATCTTCGTGAGAAAGTAGGCTATGTTTCGCAAAATATTTTTTTGTTTAATCAATCTTTAAGAGAAAATATTGTTATGGGAAATAAAGATGTACTTGATAGTGAACTGGCAGGAATTATCAAAGATTGTAAGTTGGAAATAAGAAAGAAAGCCGGATCGGTTTTGAAAGGAAAAGATATTCTTGATTTGGATATTTCCGAAAAGGGTTTAAATTTGTCCGGAGGTGAGAAACAGAGAATAGCTTTGTGTAGAGCCATTATCAAAGATCCGGATATTATTATTCTTGACGAAGGAACGTCGAATCTTGATATTAAATCCGAGGAAGAGATATTGGATATAATTGAAAAAAAATTCAATGATAGAATTATCATTCGTATAACTCACCGAAAAAATATGAGTGAAAAGGGATGGAAGATTATTTCAATGTAGCCTTACCCATTCAGTGACTTCTTTTTTTTTAATAAAATTATATTTCAAATTAAAAAAGAGTATTATTAATATGTTTTGACATCAGGCAATTAGTTATGACAAAAATTTAATAAAAGATAGATATTGCAAAGATCGGTGGTTCAGGATCTCGGATATATGTTCAATGTAATGTTGGGTTGGTTAAATGTGGACTATATGGGGATGTATGTCAGAAAACCGTTTCGTGCATGGTATATTAAAGCAACCGATAAGAATATGGAGTGGGGACCTGCAGTTCCCAATGTCATTGTTAAAAATCCTCCGGATTCAAAAACAAAAGGTGTGGATTATCAACTGAAAAAAGCGTGTGAAATCCTCCTTGGTCAGATAAAATAAAAATAAAAGATTTCAGAGTTTAAGAGTTTTTTTCAAAACTCTTAAACTCTGTTTTTAACTTCTTTTTAATTCTACTCTATATTTTTTCAGAATTTATTTGACAACTCTGACTGTGGCTTTGATCGGTTCCGTTGAACCGCCGGATTTGCAAAAAGGTACACCTCTTACTCTGAATGCTTTTTTTGATTGTGTGTTAACAGCCCAGAAAAAGT
>CAYOTE010000299.1:0-2135 GCA_964406785.1 uncultured Clostridia bacterium | reverse complement strand
AAAGAAGAAATAACAAGAGTAGTTAATAGTCTTAGTTCTCTCCACACATTACTTATTTATAATAAATTTTATTTTTGGGAGTTGAGATAAGCATCATTGTCGTTTGACCGATTTTAAACTCACTCTGATCCGAAATTTCCAATAAGGATATTTTTTTCTGATTAACAAACGTTCCGTTGGTACTTCCCAGATCTCTGATGAGTATCTTCTCGTTTCTGATTTCAACTGCAAGATGCTTTCTTGATATTTCCTTATCCGGAATTATTAAATCCACCTTACCTCTACCTATAATAATATATGGTTTTTCAATTTTATATATATATCCTGCCCTTGCTCCTCTAATAATTGCTATGGATAGCTTTTTATCCTCGGGAAGTTCAAGGTTCTCATCCGACCATAAAGAATCATTGATGTCTTTTTTTATGATTTTTGCAGTATCTTTTTTACTTCCCGACTCTTCATCGACCTGTTGTTTAGAAACTGTAAAAATATTATTACATTTTGAACATTTAAGCTTTGTTGAATTGGTGATATTTGCTTCAGGGACGTTATATTTAGCAAAACAATTAGTACATTTTATAATCATAAATGCATTATATCACTAAAAAAATAATAGTCAATAATTTAAACCTAAAATTTTCATCAAAATTTAATACTATTTTTCAATAAAATAATGGCAGAAATTACATTATTGACATTATAGTGTAATACAATACATATTCATTTACAATTATTCGAAGATAGCCTAAAAGCCTTTTAATAAATCAGCCATAGTTCCTTTTGAGCTTATTAGATCTTCCTGATCTTTTTTGATATTATTGAGATCCTGATTATAATCGTACTCTTCCTCTTCCATAGTTAAAGATATTTTTTTAGAGACTTTGTCAATATCAAGAATTCTAACCATTACTCTATCATTAACGGAAAGTACCTCTTTAGGGTGATCTATTCTTCTATCAACGCCAAGTTTAGAAATATGTACCAACCCGTCCAAACCCGGGAAAAGGTTAATAAATGCCCCAAAGGGTTTAATTCTTACAACTGTTCCCTCAATTTTCATACCTTCGGATAATTCGTCAAGTTTTTTAATTGCAGGGTCTTCCATTAATGACCTGAGAGATAGTCCTATTTTCTTAGACTTTTTATCTATATTAATAATTTCTACCTTTATAGTATCACCCTTTTTCAATTTTTCGGAAGCGTCTGCAATTCTGTCATGAGATATTTCGGAAATATGTAATAGACCCTCTATACCTCCAATATCAACAAATGCACCATAAGGTTTTACTGTTGTAACAGTGCCTTCGCATATATCATTTCCTTTAATGCTTTCCCATAAAATATCAGCTTTTTTCATTTGTTCTTTTATTAGAAATTGTTTTCTGCTAATAATAAAATCATCATTATCTTCTTTAAATTCCGTTATGAAAAAGGTTAAAGATTTATTTAAGAAGGTTTCAGGCTCTTCACAGTATGAGGTATCTATCTGTGAAATAGGACAAAAGGTTCTCTTGCCCATTATAGTTACTTCAAATCCACCCTTAATAACCTTTGTTATTTTTCCTTCAACCGGGACTTCGTTTTCATATGCTTCCTTTAATGCGACCGTATATGTATCATTTCTATCAGTTGAATTATTACCATCATTGGCACCAAGCCTTTTTGTGCATTTAAAAAAGCCCTTTGTTTTTCCAATTACATATACCTCTAATTTATCGTTAATTGATACGGAAATTTCACTGTCGGCAGGGAATTCATTTTTATTCATTATACCCTGTACTCTGGGACCAATTTCAAGATAAATATTCTCTTTATCTATACCTGATACAATAGCATTTACTCTATCGCCTAATTCAAATCTTTTTTGAGGTTGAAACGACTCATTTAACATATCTTCAAAACTTTCATCTTTTTGCATACACTTCTCCATATATTTTTTAACCCTGCAAGTCTATACTTAATCAAAATAAAAGTCAAGGTTTTCTGAGTTTTATGCGGGGTAAGTCGTTTCATAGAAATACATTTCACGTTTAACTTTTTTTATAAACTTAGAAAAATTCTGAATAAGCACACTTTTCATAGTTGACAAATTTATTAAATAATCCTATTATCTAATTATGGGAAAGACGGACAAA
>CAYOTE010000298.1:0-2142 GCA_964406785.1 uncultured Clostridia bacterium | reverse complement strand
AAAATTTTAGGAATTTTAATAACAATATTAGGCTTAAGATTTGTGTTCAGTATATTTAAAGTTAATAAAATAAATATTATTCCCGTAAAAACCATGAGGTAATAATAAGACGGTGTATATTCTTTTTTAATATCGGCAAAACAAGTAATATCAAGCTCATTCCGTTCAACATTATATTTTAAAGTTAATTTGTTTTTACTGACTTTATGTATTACTCTACTAAGGTCTATCTTGTTTTTTATCGGGTATAAATTTATAGAATTGAGTATATCTCCCTTATGAATTTCACTGTTTTTTGGTGAATTTTCACATACGAGAAGTTGTTCTTTATCATTAATGTTTTTTAATTCCCATATTATTCCATCGGTAGGGAAACTCCATCTTAATTTTTGCATAATATTTGTAAGACTTATTATTATAAAAATAAGGTAAATAAAATGCCAAGGATATTTTTTTATCATTTATTATAAGAATGGATAAACTGAAGCATTACGATATGCCCATAAAATTTTTTCTTCTTTTTTAAGAGGTTTAAGCTTGTTTTCTTCCTTATACATTTCTATCTCGGATATTTCGGGATAGTTTTCTCCATCATCTCTTCTGTCAAAAACATCTTTAAACTTTGTATTATTCTTATCCTTGTCAACTTTCTGATTTAATAAAGGGAACGTTATTGTTATTAATATAAGTAAAATTATAAACTTTCTCATAAAGGTATTATACCTGAAATTTTAATCAAAATCTACTGCAATGCTAATAAACCTATTCTAACTGTGTTAAGAACACAATGACTGCATTGCAAAAGATAAAGTACCGTATATTAATATTGTGGTTAAACATGGGTATATTTTATATTACCATCAACTATTGTATAAGCAATAACACCTGTCCCTTCCCAATTTAGGAACGGAGAATTTGAAGATTTTGATATAAAACTGTTTTTTGTAAAGTGAAATTTTTTATTTGGAGCAATAATAGTTATATCTGCGGTGAATCCTTTTTTTATTTGTCCCTTATTTTTTAATTTAAGAATTTTGGCGGGATTTGATGCCATCAATTCTATAAGTTTTTTAATACTGATTATATCCTTTTTTACAAGTTTGTCATACAGTACCGAAAATGAAGTTTCAAGCCCTATTAAACCAAAGGGTGCTTTTTCTAATCCCAAACTTTTTTCTTTATCCGAATGCGGTGCATGATCCGTTGCAATACAGTCAATAGTTCCGTCAATAATACCTTTTAGCATTGACAATCTGTCTTTTTCCGTGCGAAGCGGTGGCTTGACCTTGAAGTTAGTGTCTTTGGAGATTAATTTTTCTTCGTTTAAAAGAAGGTGGTGGGGGGTTACATCCGTTGTTATTGATACGCCTCTTTTTTTAGCCTCCTTAACAAGCCTGTAGCTATCCTTTGTTGACAAATGGGTTAAATGGAGATTGGACTTAACTTTTTCCTGAATTATTATATCTCTTGAAACAATAATGTCTTCTGCAATATCTATAATCCCTTTGACGTTTAACTGTTTTGATATTTTCCCCTCGTTGATAATGCCATCTCCTGTCAGTTGATGGGCTTCGGGGTGTTCTATGATAATTGAATTTATTTTTTTTACCTTTTCAAGTGCCTCTTTAAATATATCAGCTCTTACAATTGTACTGCCATCGTCTGAAAAACCAACGGCTCCGGTTCTATGCAACTTTAAAATATCCGTGATTTTTTCTCCTGATAAGTTTTCTGTTACCGCAGCTATAGGAAGAATATTAAGAATATTTAATTTTTTAGATTTTGTAATGATGTATTCGGTTATATCTTTATTATCATTTACAGGAAAAGTATTTGGCATACAGACAACTGTCGTAAATCCACCTTTAACAGCTGCTTTTGCCCCGCTTTCAATTGTTTCTTTATGTGTTTGTCCCGGATCTCTGAGATGAATATGCATGTCAATAAATCCCGGAGATATGATTAAGCCCGAAGCCTCTATAACCATATCGTATTTATGGTCAAGTCTTTTATCAATATCCTCAATTACTCCGTTAGCAATAAAAACATCAAGTTGCTCATCAATATTGTTTAACGGGTCTATGACTCTTCCACCCTTAATTAAAATACTTTCCATAAAAATTCTCCTGAAGATTTAACAAC
>CAYOTE010000297.1:0-2143 GCA_964406785.1 uncultured Clostridia bacterium | reverse complement strand
TAATTCACGTATTTAAAATAACTGGTGTTTCGGGGTCTGAGAATCATCTTTTGACGTTATTGCCGGCTTTGAAGAATAAGGGGCTTGATATTATTGTTATAATGATGGAAAACCCGAAACTGTCGATTGGTGACTTTTATCAAAAGTTAAAATCTGTTGGTATTAAGGTTTACAGGGTAAAGATAAAATTTAATTTAAGTATTACTGTATTTAGAAAAATTAAAAATATTTTAAAGACAGAAAATCCTGATATTGTTCATACACATTTAATTCATGGCGACTTATACGGTATTCTGACAGCAAAGAGTTCCGGTGTTAAAAATATTATATCATCAAAACATAATGATGATGATTTTAGAAATAAATTTCATATTAAATATTTAAACAAATTTCTTAATAAGAGATTATCTAAGGTTATTGTAATTTCAGAGGCTCTTAAAAAATTCTCCATCGAAATTGAGAAGATTAGGATTGATAAGATTGTTACTATCAGATACGGACTTGATAATTTTGAACTAAGATTGAAGAATGAAAATTTAAGGGAGCACTTGGGGTATAGAGATGATGAATATATATTTGGGATTATTGCTCGCTTAACTGAGCAAAAGGGACATATTTATTTATTGGAAGCTTTTAAAAATATTGTTAAAAAGCATAAAAAGGCAAGATTATTGATTGTTGGTGACGGAGTGTTAAGAAAACAATTGGAAACTATTGTTAAAGATGATAATATTGAAAATTTTGTTCAATTTCTCGGCAGGCGGGAGGATACTGCTGATATTTATAATGCAATTGATGCTTTTATACATCCGTCATTATGGGAGGGGTTCGGACTTGTATTTCTTGAAGCAATGAGTTTTGCTCTTCCTGTAATTGCAACGAATGTAAGTGCAATCCCGGAGGTTGTTGAAAAAAATAGAACAGGTCTATTGGTTAAGCCTAAAAATTCCGAAGAACTTTTTGTTGCGATGGAAAAATTTATTAATGATAAGGATATGGCTAAGAAGTACGGGAAAATGGGTAAGATAAGGGTTAAAGATAAATTTAATGTAGAAACTATGGTTGAAAGAACAAAAGAAGTTTATTTGAAAGTGCTTAATGGGTAAAAAAAAAATCATTCAATTTATCACAAGATTGAATAACGGAGGTCCGGCAAAAATAGTAATTTGGGTTTCAAACGGTTTGTCGTCAGATTTTGATATGAGGTTGGCATCAGGTTTAACAGAATTAAATGAAGATAGTATAGAGTGGTTTGCAGAAGAAAAAAAAGTAAATATTAAATATTTTAAATACCTTAAAAGATCGTTAAATCCTGTTTTTGATTTTATTTCATTTATTTCTGTATATAGGTATTTAAAAATAGAAAAACCGGATATTATTCATACGCATATGTCTAAAGCCGGATTGATAACACGAAGTGTTACTATCTTTTATAATTTATTTAATAAAGGAAATATTAAAATTGTTCATACGTTTCACGGTCATGTTTTTCATTCATATTTTTCTAAGATAAAGACAAGTGTTTTTATCTTTATTGAAAAATTTTTAGCAAAAAAAACAGATGTCCTAATTGCGATAAGCGAAAATCAAAGAAATGAAATTAGGAACAAATACAGGATTGGAGTCAAATCAAACTTTATTATTGTTCCTGTTGGTATTGAATATTCTCCCGATGCAAAAAAAGTCAAAAGCGGTACTGTGTTGAATATAGGAATGATGGGTAGGGTTGCGGATATAAAGAATTATTTATTTGCCATTGATATTGCACGGAAGTTGAAAGAAGATAATATTGACGCAAAGATAATAATTGCAGGTGGTGGTAATAAAGGCGATTTGGAAAATCTTAAAAATAAAATTAATAAACTGAGTATAAATGATAAAATAGATTTTGTAGGAATAGTTAAAAATCCGTCGGTCTTTTGGAGAGATAAAGACCTTGCTTTAATAACAAGTAAAAATGAGGGAACTCCTATATCTTTAATTGAGGCAATGTTTAGTGAAATTCCGTTTATTGCTTCGAAGGTTGGTGGTATTGTCGATATGGTAGGAGACGAGCTTAGTATAAGAGATAATATTTACACATATGATAATGCTGTTTTGATTGATGGTTTTAATGCGGATGATTTTATTTTGGGAATAAAAT
>CAYOTE010000296.1:0-2169 GCA_964406785.1 uncultured Clostridia bacterium | reverse complement strand
AATAGAATTTGAAAATAAAAGAAAGCTAACAAGATTCGGACATCCTCATATGTTAGTGAATATTTATAATAATAAATTTGAAAAGATTAAAACTATTTATAGAATTATTAACAAAGGTATGACAATGAAAAAAACGAATGAAATTGAATGGTTCCCCTGTTATCAAAGTTATGCTGTAACGGAAGATAAAATAATAATTTCCGATCCTACAAAGGGGTTTTATTTTAAAGTATTCGATTCAACGGGAGATAAATCCTATGAAATTAATATTCCGTATAAAAAAATTAAATTTACAAATGACATAAAAAACAAAGAATTAAAATCCGCGAAAAAAGAATTTGGCAAACGTTGGAAACGTTTTAAACAATCAAATAAATTTATATGGTCTGATTATTTACCTGCGTATTTTGCTTATAGCATTAATGACAATAAGATTTATGTTTACACCAAAAACGATTTCCCAGAACTGATAAAGCTCAATTTAAAAGGAAAAATTTTGGGAAAGACACATATACCATCGAGAGAAATATTTGCAAACACAATAAAAAACGATATAATGTACTGTATTTATGAAGGCGAAGACGGTTGGGAACTTCACTCTTTTAAAATATTTTAATATTTCTATTTTCATGCATTATTGTTAATAATGTAGGTGATTTTTTTTTAACCTTAAACTTTTCGGGCTTGCAAAAAAATGATTTTTTGGTGATAATGTGTTTATGAAAAAGTTTAAGAGGATACCTTATGGCGAGTCTAATTTTGAGAAAGTAATTCAGAAGAATTATTATTTTGTTGATAAGAGTAAGTATATTAAAAAGCTTGAAGACTACGGGTCGGAATATCTTATATTTTTAAGACCTCGTCGTTTTGGTAAGTCTTTGTTTTTATCTATGCTTGAGCATTATTATGATATTAATAGAGCAGAGCAATTCGATGAACTCTTCGGTGGGCTTTGGATACATAAAAATCCTACGGACTTTAAAAATTCTTTTCCTATTTTAAGGTTTAATTTTTCGGGTATCCCCACTGACGGAGATGAGGAGCTTGTGAAATTTGGTTTTTATTCATCAATTAAAAACAGTATAAATCTCTTTATAAACAGATATAAGACAAGATATAAGATAACAAATGATATCGAAGAGTATATTTTTAACTCATCGGAAGCTTCAATAGTTATGAAAAACTTCATTGCAAAGATGCATGAGTTAAATGTCAGTTATTATCTATTGATTGATGAGTACGATAATTTGGCAAATAATATATTAATTGAACATGGCGAAAATAGGTATAGGGCCTCAACTCAGGCAGGTGGCTTTTTAAGAAATTTCTTTGCCGTGATTAAAAACGGAACTGACAGCAGGACAATTGAACGATTGTTTATAACAGGAGTTAGTCCTCTTGTCCTAAGCGATGTTACAAGCGGGTTTAATATTGGGGATAATATTTCGGACGATATTCCCTTTTTAAGCATGACGGGATTTACGCAAACTAATATAGAAAATATTATTGATTACTATGTATCTGAGAAAAAGATAAGAGAAGAAAAAAGAGTTGAAATATTAAACGATATGAAAGAATGGTATAATAATTATTTATTTCGTATTGATGCCGAAAAGCTCTATAATACGGATATGGTTTTATACTATTTACACTCATATTTAAAGAATGGGAAAAAACCTGATAATATGCTTGATGAGAACGTCAGGACTGATTATAAAAAGCTTAAATTCTTAATAACCAAGGCAAAAAAACTCAACGGTAATTTTACTGCATTAAGAGATTTACTTGAAGGTACAAAGGTAAGATATAAATTTATAAAGAGTTTTTCAATAAAAGAAATTGATGATGTTGATAGTTTTGTTTCGTTTTTATACTATCTCGGACTTGTTACAATTTCTAAGAAGAGGGGCGAGTATCATTATTTTAAGATACCTAATAGGGTAATATCCAAGATGTTATGGGAGTTTATAGAAAAATCATTAAAGGAGGCAGGAGGTCTTGAGTTTGACTCCGTTGAATTTGCCGAATTATTTGACAATCTTGCCTATGAGTCTAAAATTTTACCCCTCTTAAATTTCATACTTGATAGATTTTATAATGCGGTATCTAATCGGGACTTTATCTATAAGGAGGCAGGCGTAAAGGGTTTTTTACTTGCCTTTTTAAATA
>CAYOTE010000295.1:0-2188 GCA_964406785.1 uncultured Clostridia bacterium | reverse complement strand
TTTCTTCATAAAAAACCCCTAATAAGTAAATAATTACAATCTATCTTTAATTATATCAATTTTTTCAACTATTCCATAATTAATTAATTTTTTTTAATAATTTAGGAAAAAAATTCCTTAAATCATCAAAATAAGTATAAAAAATAGGTACGGCAAATAAAGTCAAAAATGTAGAGCTTATCAAACCACCTATAAGAGTTATGCCAAGCGGTGCATAGGGAATACCTATAAGCCCAGCATTACCAATTGCCATAGGCAATAAACCGAATATGGTTGTTAGAGCCGTCATAAGTATAGGTCTGAGTCTATGCATTCCTGCAACTATAATAGCCTCTTCTCTTTGCATTCCTGCCTGCCTGTACTGATTTATAAGGTCAATAAAGACTATTGCATTATTCACAACAAGACCAATAAGTACAATAAGTCCGATACCTGCCATGATTTCAAAAGTTGTTCCCGTAATAAACAATAACCAAAAAGAGCCTACAAAGGCAGCGGGAATTGAAATAAGAACCGACAAGGGCAATATAAAAGACTCAAATAAAACGCCCATAATAATAAATACAAAAATAACGGAAAATATCATACCGCTTAACATATCCGAATTTTGATTATTAAACCGCTGAAACCTTCCTCCCTCACTATAATAATAGCCCTGCGGAAATCTGTAATTTTTCAATATTTGTCTTATTTTCCCCGAGATTATTTTGATGTCCACATCACCCGAAAGCACTTTTAATTCAAGAAATGATTTCCCGTTTTCTCTTCTTATATTGCCCATACTCTTATGAAAAGAAAAATTCGCAATGGAATTCAAATTGGTATTTGTTCCCTTTGCTGTGGGGATAAACGTGTTTTTTAACTGTGCAATAGATTTTTTCTTATTTGGATTTGACATAATATAGATAGGGACCTCTTTTCCCGGTGTTTGATAATTAGATATTTTCCTTTTTCTAAGATTAAATGCAATTAATTGACTTAATATTTTCGGGTTGCTTCCAACTTTAAAAGCCTTATCTCTATCAATACGAATATGTACCTCATTATTACCCGTTTCAATATCCGTCTCAACATTTAAAACACCATCTATCATTTTGATTTGTTTTTCAAGCTCTTTTGAGATATCTTCAAGAACGCCTATATCATACCCCCTTAAAGAAAATGATAAAGAGTCGTCCCCTCCTTCATTTTGACTTCGCCAAGAGGTTCGCATCTTAACACCCGGTATTATGGGAAGATTTTTCTTTATATCCTCGGTTAATTCTTCTCTTGATAATCTCTTATAATCACTTAGTTTAAAAGCATTGGCTATTTTTCTATAAAGAGCCTGATACCATTGCTTATCCATATCAGGTTTTAAATATATCTCTATCCTGCCGTAAAATTTATTAGCCCTTGTCGATATATGATCAATTTGATATACATCTTTTTTTTTTTCAAGTTTTTTTACTATATACTCTAATGTTTTATCCACCTTATCAATATTATAATTTGACGGGAAGTTACATATAATTTTTGCATCTCTCATTCCGCCCTCAGCCTGATCTGACTTTTTCATCATTCCCATAGGGATAAATTGGCTTAATATAATAAGTATAATTACAATAACAGCATCAATCTTATGCTTAAGAATTTTAACAAGCATAGTTTGATATAGTTGTGCAATTTTATTATGTGTGGGATGAATAATTTTTGTTTTTTTAGGAATTGTTTTTGTAGAAATTAGGGGTATAAAAATTAATGCTATAAATAGGCTGGCAAGTAATGCAAATATGACAGGAACGCCAATTCTCGTAAGATAAAAAGACATAAACGAATTCCCACCCATAATCATCATTGGTAAAAATACGACAATAGTAGTTAAGGTAGCAAGAAGTATAGCCAATCCAACCTCGGAAGCACCCGCAATTGCAGACTTTTCCAAATTATATCCAAGCCCTGAAAATCTATAAATATTTTCGGTTATAACAATAGCATTATCAACAACAAGTCCTATTGAAATCATCAACCCCATCATAGTTATTGTATTTAAGGTCCAGCCGATTGAATATATAATCATAAGTGATATGAGAAGAGATAGAGGAATGGCAAGGGTTAACATTAAAGTTATCCTAATTCTTCTTAAAAAAAAGAAAAGAACAAGAAAGGCAAAAAATGCACCCCACAACATTGTTGTCTTAACATTATT
>CAYOTE010000294.1:0-2192 GCA_964406785.1 uncultured Clostridia bacterium | reverse complement strand
AATGGAAATTAAAGAAAAAGTAATTGCAGTTATAAATGAAGTAAAGCCGGCATTGGAAAATGATGGTGGTGGGATTGAATTTGTGGATTTAATTGAAAATGACACTGTTGTACTTGTAAACCTTACCGGTGCTTGTAACGGTTGTCCTATGAGTACCATGACTATTAAAGGTTATGTAGAAAGTACAATGATTGAAAATATCCCACAAATTAAGGAAGTTAGATTAGCTTAATCCGGTTTGAGTTATGTTGTCTTAAAAATTTCTCTTAAAACAGATTTTTAAGAGAAGAAGATTGGTGTAAAATAAAAATGAGGTATATTACTACATTAATGCAAAAAAATGTGCTCAATTTTTTTGTTCTCACCTTCGGTTTCCTCCTTTTAGTTGGTCATGAAGATTTTTGTTTGCAAAATCTTGTATGTCCTCAAAAACCCAGGCTTTCTGATTTTTCTGCGGGGCACGTTTCATAGAAATACACTTCGTGCTTAACTTTTTTATAAATTTAGAAAAACTGAACAAGTACTTAGAAAAAAGTTGACATTTTTTGTTATTTGTATTATATTACGTTAGTGAACGTTAACTAACTTGGAGGTAAGATGGTTAATTTGGCTAATTTAACTGAGAGACAGCGGGAGCTTGTTGAGGCTTCTATCGGTATTATTGCAGACAATGGTATTCAAAATCTTACCATTAAGAATCTTTCAAAAAAAATGGGTTTTTCCGAGCCTGCTATTTACAGGCATTTTAAAAGTAAGACGGATATACTTCTTGCCATCCTATCTCTGTTTGAAGTTTATATCAGGGATAATAATACAAGAGGAACGAGTAATTCCGCGTCAAGCTTAAATAATCTGAATGAAATTTTTAAACAACATTTTGATACCTTTTCAAAAAACAGGGCATTAGCTTCGGTTGTATTTGCCGAGGAAATTTTTCAAAACGATAAGCGTCTTGCTGAAAAAATTTTTTCAATAATGGAGGCAAATTTTAAGATAATACAAACGATAATTGAAAAGGGACAAAAAAGCAATGAAATCAGAACCGATATTGAGGCTGAGCAATTAACGCTTATAATTATGGGCTCACTTCGTTTAATAATAAAAAAGTGGACGCTTTCAAATTATCATTTTGAGATTAAAGACTTAGGTAAGGAACTATGGCAGTCCGTTAAAAAAATATTATCAATAAGAGAGGGGGAGAAATGAATAAAATTTTAAAGAAAATTGTAGATTATAAGTGGGTATCAATATTCTTGATACTAACTATATCTGCGGCGTTTTTTATGGTTATGAAAGAGAATACGAGGATGGAGACGGATTTAGACAAGTATATGCCCGAAAAACATCCCGCATTTGTTTACAGTAATAAGGCAGAGGAGTGGTTCAATATCAAGGACGGTATAATTATTGCGATAGAGAACAAGGACGGTATTTATAATAAGGGCACCTTTAAGAAGATTAAAGATTTAACAAAGAAGCTTCATAAGATGAAGGTGGAAAAAAAGGAAGCTTTAAAGAAAAATAAGAAGGTAAAGGTATTTGCTAAAGTTACATCGCTTTATACGGCTGATAATATTATCGGTACAGAAGAGGGCATGGATGTAAAACCCTTTTTTAAAAGGATACCGAAAACAGAGGAAAGTTTAAATAAGATAAGAAAAAATGTCAGGAATAATGAGATGGTTTTCGGTAGATTGGTTTCAAAGGATGAAAAGGTAACGGTAATAATCGCTGAGATTGAGGATGATGTCTTTTCACAGGAGCTATATCATAGTATATTAAAACTCGCAAAAGAATTTGAGGGGCCTGAAATACTTCACGTAGCGGGAAGACCGATTGTTGAAGGCACTATGGCATATCTCGGACCGAGGGATATGAAAAAGATGGTTCCCATGGTTATATTAATTATAATTATTGTCTTACTTCTTGTCTTGAGAAGTTTTAAGGCGATGATTCTTACCATGCTTGTTGTACTATTTAGTACAATTTGGGCTTTTGGGCTGATGGCATTGGTGAAAATTCCTATCTATGCCGTATCTACTATGATACCGGTTATGCTTATTGCAATCGGGGTTGCCGACGGGATACATCTATACAGTAATATTCATCTATTTATGCAATCAAATACAAAGGCAAGTAAGAAAGATGCCGTGTTGGATATGATTAATGAGATGTGGAAGCCGGTTGTAATG
>CAYOTE010000293.1:0-2235 GCA_964406785.1 uncultured Clostridia bacterium | reverse complement strand
TTCTTCATTTAGCTCAATCGTTTAACTTGTTATAATAGACTTCTTGGACATTTCGCTACAATTTTGATGAAAATTTCAGGTAAAAAAAAATGTACAAAATTACTTTTCATTTTACACTCCTTTAACAAATAATTTTATCTTATTTCCCAATAAGTACATAACGGGAACCAAGATTAATGTCAAAAAGGTTGCAAAGGTTAGTCCGAAAATTACAGTCCAAGCCATTGGTCCCCAAAAGAGGGCATTATCACCACCAAAATATATTTGAGGATTAAATTCAGAAAGTAAGGTATTAAAGTTAATATTAAGACCTATTGCCATTGGAATAAGCCCCAGTATTGTAGTAATTGCAGTTAATAAAACGGGTCTTAACCTTGTCTTTCCGCCCACAACAATACACTCCTTTATATCATCAATACCTAACTCGTCTTCAAGAGGAATACCAAGTTCTTCTTTTTTATTCAACTTCAGATAATCAATATAATCAATGAGAACAATTGCATTATTAACAACAACACCGGCAAGCGAGATGATGCCAATACCTGTCATAATTATAATAAAATCCATCTTAAAAGTTGCAATACCGCCAAAAACTCCGATAGTACTAAAAAACACACTTGCCATAATTATTAACGGTTTTGCAATTGAATTAAACTGTGTAACCAAAATTACAGTTATAAGAGACAGGGCTATCAATAATGCTCTGAAAAGAAAATCCGATGTTTCCCGTTGATCTTCCTGTTCTCCCGTGAATTTATAAGAGTATCCCTTGGGCATATTAAAACTTTCCATTAATTTTTTAAGTTTTTTGTTAATAAGTGCTCCGTTATAACCCTCAATAAGATTTGAGTAGATAGTAATTACCCTATCCATATCCTTTCTCTTTATTGCATCATAGGTAGTACTGTATCTTGTTGAAGCAACGGCAGATATAGGTATTTGCATGATTTTTCCGGTTGATTGACTCCTGAATGTAATTTTCTGGTTCATTATATCCGACGCATTATATCTGTATTTTTTATTAAATCTCAATATTATATCGTACTTATCCTCACCCTCTTTATAATCTGAAATGTCCTTGCCAAATAATGAAGTTCTTATTGTACTTCCAATTTGAGCCGTAGATAAGCCGAATCTTCTTGCCTTTTCCCTGTCAATATCAACTATAAGTTCAGGCTTCCCCGTATCCAAATCAATTTTCAACTCTTCTATACCGTCAATATGTTCATTGTCAAGATAAACCTTAATCTTTTCACTCAGGCTTAATAGTTTTATAAAGTCCTTACCGGTTACTTCAAGATTAATCGGTTTTCCCGTCGGAGGTCCCATTCTGTTCTTTGCCAATGATATGGTAATTCCCGGATATTTTCCGCTTATGCCTTCGCTTATCAACTTCATTACATTAGATGTGTTTTTTGTTTCCCTGTCTTCAAAATCAACAAAGGTTACAGTCATCATACCCTTGTTTGGAGTATTTCCCGTTCCCCCCATTTCATTTTCACCCTTTACGCCCTTTCCAATTGTTGATAAGACCGACTTTACATCTTTTTTATAAGGCTTTATTATTTCAAAAACCTTATTCTCAAGCTTGTACATAAATTTATTGGTTGCAGATATATCAGATCCAACAGGAAGCTCAGCCGTTATATTTATAAAACTGGGCTCATTAACAGGGAATAATTCAACTCTTGGTTTTCTAACATTGAAGAATAACATTACAGCTATAAACAACATAAATGTTCCTATTAAAATTAAAACAGGACGTTTACCCTTAAGTACTTTATTAAGTATATTAAGATAAAAACTCTCAAGCTTTTCAAGGAATGTATATTGAAACCAGGTTACAAGGGAAAATAAAACATATAGGTTTAATGCAATAAGGACAGCTATAATAATTAATAAACTCCCAATTACGTTCTGACCTACAAGGTACGATAAAAGTCCAAGTATTGAAATAATAAAGACATTTCTCATACTCTTTTTTTTATTCGGTTTTTCAACCTTTTCATTCTGCTTTATAAACGATGATGCAAAGACAGGTATTATAACAAGAGCAACAACTAATGATGATGTTAAAACAACTATAAGAGTAATAGGAAGATGTTTCATAAACTCACCCATCATCCCACTCCAAAATATAAGCGGAAAGAAAGCGGCAAGAGTGGTAGCGGTAGACGCAATAATTGGAATTGCTATCTCTCCAAATGCCTTTTTTGTGGCCTCTATTACAGGATA
>CAYOTE010000292.1:0-2235 GCA_964406785.1 uncultured Clostridia bacterium | reverse complement strand
TTTTGCTTATGGCATAAAAGATTGGAAAAAGATTGCTTTAAATGGCCGGATACCAGAGAAGAAATTTTAAATATAAGTAAAAAAGAACTCATATGGTTAATAAATGGGATGGATATTATTCATGCCCATAAACCCCTAAAATATTCCATGATTTTTTAAAATAAAACTATGAAAAACCGCGTGGTTATGCTATATTATAACAATGATAACTCAAAATTACAAAGAGATAAATGATGTTTGCAAACTCCATGATATTATCGAAAATTATAATTTTGAGATCAAAATTCTTAGGGAACAAATTAAAAACCTGACAGATAAAATCTATGGTAGAAAAACAGAAAAGATTTCACTTGATCCTATGTATATTCCAAGTCAAAAGTATACCACCTCGTGTAATTTTGTAATAGCTTGTTATTTTGGTGATGGACATCGGCAGAACAGGTTGTTATTAGTGAGATACAAAGATTATAAGAGTGTAATGGAAAATTGTTACAAAGTGTCATTAGTGTCAAAATTTTTTCAGTTGAATTGTTTTTCATACACATATAATTCATTGAGATGAAACTGAATTGAACTGATATCCACAAAATCTACATTTTTTAGCCGAAGATAAAACTGACTCTGCACATTCAGGGCAAATTTTGTAAGATTTATTATTAGAGGTAATATCATTACCTTTCGTTACGCTTGGAATAAAGTAAAGGGCAAATTGAAATATGAAACCAACGATAGGAACAAGAAGCATAAGAGCAAGCCAACGACTTTTATTAATATCTGTAATTCTTTTTAAGGTAATTAAAATATTGCCAAATAGAAGAAACAGTATAAAACAAAAAACAATGGGTATCAAGAGTTTAAATATTATAGAACCTATCAAAAAACCAATGCTTTCTGAAAGCGTAACCGCTATCAGCATAAAAAAGCTAGGAGCCATTGCAGCTAATAATATAGTTATAAAAAAAAGGCTTTGAATTATTAATGTATAGATGAAAAAATCCAGACGTTGAATTACACCTTTAAAACCTAAAAGTTTATATATAAATGAGTCTTTTGGATAATTCTTTTGGACTCGCTCAAGAAAAGATAAAAATAGAAACGGCAATATAACCAAAGCTAATAATAACCCAATCAACGAAAATATGAAAGTAAAAACCATTGTCAGACTAAACGAATTAACAACCATTTTGTATGAATAAAAGAAAAAGCATACCAACCAAACAGAAGCCATGAAACCAAAGAAAAATTTTTTCCAAACTGGAAACAAATAATAGATATCTATTGCTTGCCTAAAACCACGTAGAATTTTTGTTGTTAATTGTAATCCTTCCATACCATTTGACAATTCTTCCAAATTTTCTTTTTTTGTTCTCCTTAATTTCTGCTTGTTGTTAATATTAATTTCTGCTTTCTCTTCTTGATTTTTTTCATATTTACTAAAAACAATACCACAGCTATTGCATTCCTTAGCATCATTTTGAATTTGTGATTTGCATTTAGGACATAATTTGATTTTAACTTTTATGGATGTGGATTTTTTTGAAGGCTTATTTAAATGATTATTAATTGTTATTTTATGCCCGCATTTTTTACACTTGCCTTCAACTCTACCTTGGGGAAGTTTGGAAGGATCGTAATTTAATACAATACCACAATTATCACATTCTACTTTACTCATTGTCTTTTTTATAGAGGATGTTGGCATAACAACTCCATTTAGAATTATAAAGCATTTTAATAGTTTATTTTCAATTTATCAAAAGCATATTAAAAGTAAAGGGATTATTTGTCCCCCTTTTATTTTTTAGAACTGAAATTTAAATTTTCAAAATTAATTGCATGGTCAAAAGCCTACTTGGTCCAGGACTATCTCCTGTTTCAGCCAGTGTAACCCCGCGGTAAGAATAAAAGTTAGGCGCAATTAGAAGGTGTTTAATAAAAGTAAAAATTAAAAAAACTCCTGCTCAATGCAAACATTGCCATAAAATCGTTTTTAGTGCAATGGATTTTACCGAAAAACAGTAATTCTCGGCGAATGCGGTTCATTAAAAAAATTTAATTTTTTATACCGATAGTCTCAAACAAGCGCTATTATGTGTATGATTTTCACAAATTTAATTTAATTGCAATGTTAATATAACTCAACTTTCGGAGGAGTAAAATCAACTCCAGCCAGCTGCCTATTTTAGCTTTGGCTTATTATTTAGGTCAAAATATGTAATTGCTTTTCCCAATATC
>CAYOTE010000291.1:0-2245 GCA_964406785.1 uncultured Clostridia bacterium | reverse complement strand
CCCCTTTTCGACAATGAGAATGAAATGCCGAGACACGTTATTACCATGGGAGTCGGAACAATAATGGAGAGTAAAATATGTCTGCTCTTAGCCTTCGGGGAACAAAAAGCAGAAGCCTTAAGACAAACCGTAGAGGGGGCAATTTGTAGCAATGTTCCGGCATCAATTCTTCAAATGCATCCACGTACAATTATAATCGCAGACGAAGAGGCTGCTTCGAAGCTCGATAGAAAGGATTATTATAAATGGGTATATAGCAATAAACCCGACTGGCAAAAAATAAAATAAAAAATAATATTCGGAGGAATTATGAAACGCTTTTTATTAATAATAACATTTAGTTTTATTCTTATCACCTTCTTTGACGGCTGTAAATCGAATAACTCAACTACAATATTGAGTGGCGTTATCCCAAAACCCATCAAGGTGAAATTGGAAACGGGAAAATTCATTCTCAATAATAAGACAGTCATATTACTGTCAAAAAACAACTCTGAACTTGAAAGGATTGCCCTGTATTTAAAGAAAAGGATAAAGCTCTATACAAATATAAATCCTATAATTAAGAAAGATAATACAGAGAATAAAAAAACTATTCTATTGTCAATTGATAAGAGCAATAAAAATATTCCGATAAACGACGAGGCTTATCTTTTAAATATTGACAATAATTCAATAAAAATTAATGCAAGAGCGGGTTCAGGACTCTTTTACGGTGTTCAAACCCTTCTCTCATTACTCCCCGTTCCCGATAAGTCTAAAAAAGACATGGCAATAGATATAAAATTAAATGCAATGACAATTAAGGATTATCCAAGATATAAATGGAGAGGTATGATGCTTGATACATGCAGGCATTTTATGCCTCCCGAATTTATCAAAAAGTTCATAGACTACCTTGCTATGCACAAGATGAACAAGTTTCACTGGCATTTAAGCGAGGATCAGGGCTGGAGAATTGAAATTTCAAAATACCCGAAATTAACCGAAATTAGTGCATTCAGGGATGAGACTCTTATCGGGCATGACGAGGATAAACCTCATAAATTTGACGGCAAAAGACACGGAGGTTTTTACTCAAAAAAAGATATAAAAGAAATAGTACAGTACGCAAAAGACAGATATATTACAATTATACCCGAAATAGAGATGCCCGGGCATTCAGGTGCGGCAATTGCTGCTTATCCTGAGCTCTCATGTACGGAAGGTCCTTTTAAGGTTCAAACGACTTGGGGTGTTTTCGACGATGTTTACTGTGCCGGTAAGGAGAGTACATTTACATTCTTAGAAGATGTTCTATCAGAGGTAATTGAACTCTTCCCGTCAAAATACATCCATATTGGCGGTGATGAGTGCCCAAAGACAAGATGGAAGGAATGTCAATACTGTCAGGCAAGGATAAAAAAAGAGGGACTTAAGGACGAAAAAGAGTTACAAAGTTATTTTACGAAGAGAATAGAAAAATTTTTAAATTCAAAGGGTAAAAAACTCATAGGTTGGGATGAAATTCTTGACGGCGGTATTGCACCGGAGGCAACTGTTATGTCATGGCGAGGAGTTAAGGGTGGTATTGAAGCGGCAAGGCAGGGACACGATGTAATAATGTCTCCGACCGATTATTGCTATTTTGATTATTATCAGGCTCCAAAAGAAAAAGAGCCCCTTGCAATAGGAGGATATCTCCCGTTAAAAAAAGTATATTCTTTTGAGCCCACACCTAAAGAATTATCAGACAAAGAAAAGAAACATATATTGGGAGGACAGGCAAATTTATGGACTGAGTATATTGAAACTCCAAAAAAGGCAGAGTATATGATTTTTCCGAGAATGGCAGCTATGGCAGAAGTTCTATGGTCAAGCAAAAAACAAAGAAATTGGCAGTCATTTAAAAGTCGTCTCAAAAAACAGGTTAAAAGATACGATTTCTTAGGAATAAATTACTCAAAAAACGGATATGATATTGACTTATAATACGTATTTTTCTGAAATTTTCATCAAAATTGTAGCGAAATGCCCAAGAGGCTTATTATCTTAATGGGAATGAATATGAAAAATAAAATTAATGCCAAAGTATTGATTGTCGATGATGACAAGGGAGTTCTTCAAGCTGCAAAATTTTATTTGAAACAGCATATTGAACTTGTTAATATAAATGATAATCCCAATGAGGTAATAGCGGGGCTCAAAACCGATCAATATGATGTTATATTTCTTGATATGAACTTTACAAAAGATGTAACAAGTG
>CAYOTE010000290.1:0-2262 GCA_964406785.1 uncultured Clostridia bacterium | reverse complement strand
TTGATTTAAAAATCATTGAGGGATGGACGAGTTACGATATTATAAATCTATGGCCCGCTACATTGATAATTTTTGGTGTTTCGATACTTTTTCAGAGGAAAAAAAAAATTAAAAACAATATAGAAAAGTCAGACATTCCCATGGATAAGTTGCCGTAATAATCTGCAATTTTGATAAAATTTTATTATTATAATTTTAGGTTATAAAAATACTCTTTGCATAAATACATTTTGCATGAAAAATAGAAAGAAGTATGAAACAAAGCCTGATATAATAGGGGTTGATACCCAACCTGCACTTATTTTTCCCATTATTCCGTAGTGCATATTTTTGCCGCCTTTTGCAATGACGATACCTATGACAGCCCCTACAATTGCCTGCGAACTTGATACAGGCACTAAGGGAAAAGAAGGAAGACTTATTGACTCAAGAAAATTTTTTAAAGCACTTGATGCAAATACAAATAATACGAGAGAGCTGGATAAGACAACACCCAAGGCATCTATTGGAGATAATCTAAAAATACTGTTTCCAACCGTCATCATAACTCTTTTGGAATAGGTAAAAACACCAACGGATATGGCTACCGCACCAATAAAGAAGAGTTGTTGAGTACCTGTAATTGTAAATAAATCGTAAAAATCAATATCTCTGAACGGAGAGGTTTTAACAAAGACTCCCATAACATTTGCTATATTATTTGCTCCAAGACTGTATGAGCCGAATGCTCCGACTATTATTAATCCAAACCTTGTCATTGAATCTTGTACAATGAGATGGATTTTCATTTTTTTTAAAAATAATTTGAATAAAAAATATATTATTATGCTAAAAACTGCCGCTAAGACCGGACAAATAATCCATGTACTGACTATTTTAATTAAAATTTTATGATTAGTTTTGAAGCCTGCAAATATATTCCAACCTATTATTGCACCAACAATAGATTGAGATGTTGAAACAGGGAGTTTTAATTTAGTCATAAAAAAAACAGTTATTGCTGCTGAAAAGGCAACGACAAAGGCGCCGGCAAGTTCATTTACGGTTCCGAGCTTTCCAAGAGTATGTGATGCACCCGCACCACTTTTTACAGCACCTATAATTAAGAAAACAGAGCATATAATGGCTGCTGTTCTGAATCTAACCATCTTGGTACTGACTGCCGTTCCAAAAACATTTGCAGCATCATTTGCTCCAAGAGACCAACCGAGAAAAAGACCACTTGATAAAAAAAACAGTATTGTAGTCATGTACTCCTTTTAATTACGGATATTGACAATCTTTCACAAACATCCTCGGCACCGTCAGAAAGTTTTGCAACTCTTTCGGCAAAATATCGAATTTGTACCTTCCAACTTAAACTTTCAAGCTCAACGGAATCAAAAGCCTTTCGCTTTATTGCATCTTCAAGCTTATCAGCCTCATGTTCAAAAAAAGAAACCTTATTTATATAATCATTGACAACACTTATTTCTTTAAAAAATGCTCTTGCTGCCTTTACCATTTCTTCGACTGCATTGGCTGAGTTATCAACAAGATCAACAAAATCATCCGTTAAAAAATCAGGAATCAACGGTTTTTCAATATCAAAGCTGTTCAAAACTTTTTTTGCCGAGTCTATTACATTGTCGCTACTTTCCAATAATCCCAAAACATCACCACGAGATTCCGGTATCAACATTTGTGTATATATCTTCAACTTTACATCTTTTCTTAATCTATCAGCTTCATTTTCGAGTTCGTTAATTTCTGCAATTCTTGATGTAATACGCTCAGGCTTTCCGTGTAAATAATCCTTTATTCCAACTCGAAATACCATTGCAGATTTGGCAATTGTATCCCAGAACGCATCTATCTCACCAATTAATTTTTTAGCTTTTCCTATTATTTGCATATTATTTTAACTATTTATTGAACTCATTTAAATTTTATTTCACAATCTCTTTTAAAATCATATTGAATGCATTATTGGGATTTTCATTTTGAGTAATCGGTCGTCCTATTACCATATAATCACTTCCCGCATCAATTGCCATTTTTGGAGTAAAGACTCTCTTTTGATCTCCTTTTTTTGACCAATCAGGTCTTATTCCGGGAGTAATAAGAGAGATATCACTACCAAATGTTTTCTTTAATACGGTAATTTCTTTTGGAGAACATACAAATGAATTTAAACCGTTTTTAAGTCCCATCTCACATAGTTTTAAAACAGTCTCATTAACATTATATTCTATACCTTGCTCTGCTAAATCATTATCTTCA
>CAYOTE010000289.1:0-2288 GCA_964406785.1 uncultured Clostridia bacterium | reverse complement strand
AAAAAATCAATTGCTTTATATGAAGCCTATGAAAATATTATGCAAGATATTGAGGAGACAGGAAATTTACCAGTACCACTGCATATTAGAAACGCGCCTACAAAATTAATGGGCGAGCTTGGCTATGGAAAAAATTATAAATATACGCCCAAAGCAACAAAGATAGAAAACAATCAACAGACATTCCTCCCACCAGAATTAAAAAATAAAAAGTGGGTAAGGATTAGTCGAAAGTCGAAAGTCTAAAGTGAATGTTAATAAATAATCAAAATGAAAAGATTCAACAATAATATATTTAAGTATTATTTATTTAGTAGCCTTTCTTCTGCTGTTTTTTTCTATGCAATTGATAAGATTTTTATGGAATTGCGAGGATTAGCTGTTAGTGAAATTGTTTGGGTGGAAATTGTGTATATGGTAGTCGTGTTATTGTTAGAGGTTCCATCAGGGGCAATCGCTGATCGTTGGAGCAGAAAATATGTTTTAATTTTTAATATGTTATTTTTTATAGCCAATACAGCTGTTTGGATTTTTGCTGGGGATGTTTTTGTATTCATTCTAGGAGCAGTGTGCGGTTCTATGCAGACAGTTTTAATTTCTGGAACAGGAAATGCTTTCTTATATGACTCTCTAAAGCAATATAGTCTGGAAAAACAATACGAAAAAATATTGGGGAAGGTTCGTTTTTATAGTGCGATTACAGGGGCATTGGCGGGAATTGTTGGTGGTATTATTTCTCAATATTTAGGTTTGATTTATACATTTTGGTTTACACTTCCTATTTTATTGATAGGATTAATTGTTGCTTTAACATTTAAAGAGCCAAAATTTCATCGAACGACTGGGGAAATCAATTATTGGCAACATATCAAATCAACAGGTAAATATTTATGGAAGCATAAACTTTTATGGAACATTATTACTATTATGGTTGTTTTAGGGGTGGTTATGGGATTGGTAGATGAATATGTGCAATTGTATTTTTTTGATATCGGGTTGGCTCTTGTTTGGATGGGATTTATTTCTGCTTTTGCTGGAATAACGGAAGCTTTTGCTGGTCGATGGTCTTATAAATTAAAAAAGTATAAACAAAAATACGTTTATCTGATATTGATAATTGTTTCAATGTTTGGTTTTTTATTTATAGGACTATTGAATTCATTTTGGGGTATTTTATTTGCATTTTTACCAGGATTAACTTTCTATGTAATAGAACCACTGCTATTGGGAAAATTACACAAGGAGCTTTCTTCTAGTCAAAGAGCTACAGGAGAATCTTTCGTTAGCTTGTTAAGAAGTTTAATCTATATTCCGATGGCATTATTTTTCGGTTTTACTTCAGACAAACTTTCTATCGGGAAAGCCTATCTATTTGTGGGTGTATTTTTGTTTATTTTTGTGGTGTATTATATAATTAGTATAATTTATTATAGAAAAGATTGACGTTTCAGAAAAGGTTTGTAGATAATTGATATGCTTTCATATTGGCTTCAATCACGCAATTATATAGGGAAGTGAAAGGATAATTAAATTTTAAAATAATTGCATAGGTGTGTTATCATATAATCATATAAGGTAACAGTTAAAAATTTTATTTAAAAATTATGAAAAAGGTAATTTATAGAGATAAAGATAATAATAAACAAGAAATTGAGGTGGAGAAATTGAAATTTCGTCCGTCTGTTTATGGTATTATTTTTAACGAAGATAAAACTAAAATTTTACTTTCTAAACAATGGGATGGCTATGATTATCCCGGTGGAGGAATTGAAAAAGGGGAGAGAATTTTAGAAGCCTTGAAAAGAGAGGTTTATGAAGAGGTCGGCGTAAAAATAAAAGTAGCAGGACTGGTGAATTGTGAAGACGATTTTTATCTGTCAAAGAAAGATAAAATTTTACATTCTATTTTAATGTATTACGTTGTTGATGGATTCAGCGGTGAACCGAATATTAAAAATATAGACAAGACAGAAACGAATTACATTAGTGGTTTTGAATGGGTTGATATTGAAAAAGTGGATGAAATCAAATTTTATAATAGTGTGGATAATGTTGCTATGATACAAAAAGCCTTGGAAATTTCTGACAAGAATAAAAGATAAAGTAAAAAAAGTTTTTGTTACCTTATAATCATATAAGGTAACAGCTAGGATTCTATCATTTCTTTATAATCGGATGGGGAAGTAGTGGAGTTGATGGTATGAATTAAGATATTAATTTTTTAAAAAGTTAAATAATAAAAAATATGAAAGAGCAGGCTCTTTGTATCAAGGCAAATTTAAAGCGAA
>CAYOTE010000288.1:0-2297 GCA_964406785.1 uncultured Clostridia bacterium | reverse complement strand
AGGATATTTTGAAGTAGCAAGCGGAGGTACCCTTTTTCTCGATGAAATAGGAAATTTGCCTCTTCCTCTTCAGGCAAAGATACTTAGAGTTTTAGAAACAAGAGAGGTAAGGAGATTAGGCTCTCATAAATCAATACCGATTGATATTCGTTTAATATCGGCAACAAATATTGATATTAGAGAAATGGTAAAAGAAAATAAGTTTAGAGAGGATCTACTGTATAGAATAAATACTATTGAAATTCATGTGCCTCCTCTACGGGACAGAGGTCAGGATATTATTCTGCTTGCAGATATCTTTCTAAAACAATTTTGTCTAAAATACAAAAAACCGGAAAAAAGTTTATCTAATGAGACAAAAATAAAATTTTTAAATTACAGATGGCCCGGTAATGTCAGGGAGTTGAAACACTCTACGGAGAGAGCTGTTATTATGAGTGAAAACGATATTCTCACCCCTGATGATTTTTTCTTTTCTTCCAAAGAGGATTCTATAAATACCGATGATTTTGACTTGGAAAATACTGAAAAAAAAATTATTTTGAAGGCTTTGAAAAAACATCAAAATAATATTTCCCGAACAGCCATAGAGCTTGGTTTATCAAGATCAGCATTATATCGGAGAATAGAGAAGTTTAATCTTGCTTTAAATTAAGTGCATTGTAAATGATAAATTATTTTAAAACATTCAAAATCAAAGCCTTATTAAAGATTATCCTGCTCTGTATAAATATTTTCATAAATATCTATTTGTATTTTCAGTATCAAAACCTTTATCTTAATGCCGTTTTTTTTATTTTACTTATATACCAGATTACAAATCTTCTCAGATTTATGGATATTACCAATCGTGATTTTAAGCGATTTCTTGAGGCAATTGAATATTCTGATTTTACTCAGTCCTTTTCCGATAAAAAATTAGGGAAATCTTTTTCAGAACTCAATTCAGCTTTTAATAAGGTTGTCGGGAAATTTAAACAAAATAAAACGGAGAAAGAAAAAAGCCTTCGTTATATGCAAACTATTGTCCGGTATATTAATAACGGCTTAATAAGTTATGATCAACATGGAAATGTTGATTTTATAAACCGAGCAGGTAAAAAGATATTAAATTTAAGTTTTCTAAAAAATATTAGCAGCTTAAAGAACTCTCATCCTGATATATATAAATTAATAAGAGACATAAGGCATGGCGATAAGATAGTCAAGAAAGTTAATATTAATGATGATTATAAACATATGGCTTTTTCCGTTTTTGAATTCAGGATTGGAGAAAAAAGTATGGCCCTTCTGTCAATTCAAGACATTCATAATGTCCTTGAAGATAAGGAGTTGGAAGCATGGCAAAAGCTGATTAGGGTATTAACACATGAAATAATGAACTCTCTTACTCCTATTTCTTCGTTGAGCTCAACAACCTTTGATTTGATGAAACAACTTGACATGGAAGCTTCAAAATCAAAAGACGATATTCAGGATATTAAGGATGCTCTAAATACAATTCATACAAGATCTAAGGGCTTGATAGATTTTGTGAGTGCATACCGTAATTTGGCTATAATACCAAAACCGGTTTTAAAAATTTTGTCGGTTAAAGAACTCATATCAAAGACTCTTATTATTCTGCAAAATAATATAAGAGAAAATGACATAGAAATTATTCAAAATATTAATCCCGAATCCTTAGAGATAAGTGCTGACTGTTCTCTTATTGAACAGGTTTTGATAAATCTGGTAATAAATGCCATATACGCTTTAAAAGATGTTGAAAGTCCAATAATTATAATTAATTCCTTTCTAAGCGATAACGGCAAGGTAAATATTCAGGTTATTGATAATGGAACCGGAATTTCGGATCAGAATAAAAGTAAAATTTTCATACCCTTTTATTCAACAAAAAAATCATCCGGTATAGGATTGAGCCTCTGTAAACAAATCATGAAACTTCATAAAGGTCAGATACATGTAACCACCATTGACGGATTAACCACATTTACATTAAGTTTCTAAAAAAAGCTCACTATAATAATAAAATACAAAATCATTAATTATCAGGTGTAATTTAATATTAGACAAGTTTTCGTTTATTTTTTATACAATTCTAAAAAAGCAGGTAATTATCATTTATTTCTTGTCATATTTAAACAGGATTCTCTTTTCCTTTAAGAGTATTCCAAGGTTTTTCTGTAAATTCAAAATTGATTTGTTTAAATCAATCATAGCTTTTATTTCTGATAATCTATTCTCTTCAAAATTTTCCTGTGCTTTTAAAACATTATAATTTGTACTCATACCGG
>CAYOTE010000287.1:0-2317 GCA_964406785.1 uncultured Clostridia bacterium | reverse complement strand
TTGAATTGCCTAATGAAATTAATCTCAGTAATTTAAAATATAATGATTTTTACAAAACGGTTAAGGTTAAACTTTCAGGAAAAAAACCGGGAACTTATGTGTTTAAAAAAGGTAAGGCTATAATATATGGCATTACAATGATTAAAAAAACAAAATATTTTAAAAATACAAAACTCTTTCTCGATTTCGTTCTTAATGAAAATTTGGGTGGAAAAATACTTAGAGAATCCGGTCAGAATTATATATACAAGTCAGGTTCAAAAGCAGTAAAATAATAGAGTATCTAATTATATGAGTTTCTTTTCGGTAAAAGATTTATCTATTGATTTAAAGACCTTTAAATTAAAGGATATTTCTTTTGCCATAGAAAGAGGGGATTATTTTTGCATAATCGGTCCGACGGGAGCGGGAAAAACAATACTTCTTGAAACAATTGTAGGTATTTATAAACCGAAATCAGGAATAATAACACTTAAAGACAAGGATATAACAAAGCTTTATCCCGAAAACAGAAATATAGGAATGATTTATCAGGACTATGCTCTTTTTCCACATTTAACGGCAAAGGATAATATTGCCTATGGATTGAAAGTTAAAGATGACCTTAAAATACATAAAATATCCGGTTTGTTAAATATTGACCACCTTCTCGACAGGTTTCCCCATACTTTGTCTGGTGGTGAGCAACAACGAGTCAGTCTTGCGAGAGCCCTTGTCGTTGAGCCGGAGTTATTATTAATGGACGAGCCGTTCAGTGCACTTGATGTTCAAACTAAGGCAAAGCTGAGGAAATTAATATCAGAGGTATCAAAAAAACTTAATATAACAATAATTCACATAACTCACGATTTGGATGATGTTTGGAATCTTGCTAAAAAAGTTGCAATAATACGAGATGGCGAATTTTTACAATTTGGCAATATTAATGAAATAATGGATAGCCCAAGCACCCCCTTTGTTGCCGATTTCGTGGGGACAAATATTTTAGACGGATTTGTTATAGATAAGAATGAATATGTTACTAATGTTAGCGTTGATGACAAAATTATATCAAGCATTGATAATTCATACAAGATCGGTGATGCTGTAAAAATCGCAATAAGACCAGAAAATATCATACTGTTTAAAAAAAGACCGTACGAGCTTTCGGCAAGAAATGTTATTGAGGCAATTGTGGATGATGCTTTTATCGAAGGAAGACTTGTCTTCATTATGTTGAAGTTAAAAAAACAGGTATTTAAAGCTGTACTGACGTTAAATTCCTATCATGAGCTTGACTTAAAGAAAGGAATTAAAGTTTTTTTGATAATTAAAGCAACAACCGTGAGGATAGTATAAAAATGAAAAAAACAACTTTTTTTTACACATCACTATCCTTATCAATCATAGTCATTCTGTTTATTGTCCTTCCTCTTTTTAATATAATAATCGCACCCTCCCTAAAAGATATTCTCGAAGCCCTAAAGGATAAACAAATAATAAATTCATTGGTTCTGAGTCTTTATTCCGCCTTTGCAGCCGCTATAATTTCATTATTATTGGGAACACCTCTTGCGTATATCCTTGCAAGAAAAGAATTCCCGTTAAAAAAACTTATTGAGGGAATAATTGATTTACCACTAATGATTCCACACCCCGTAATCGGACTTGCAATTCTATCAATTGTTGCAAAGGAGCACTTCATAGGTAAGATCTTAAATAAATTAGCCATTGAAGTTATAGGCTCTGTAACCGGAATTATTATTGTACTGACATATGTAGGACTACCCTTTTATATCAATACGGTAAAGACAGGTTTTAAAGCCGTGCCGGAAAGGCTTGAGCATGTGTCCCGAACTCTTGGAAAAACACAGTTTCAAACTTTTATAAGAATAACCTTGCCCCTTACTTATCGCAGTATCATTGAAGGAATAATAATGGCAACGGCAAGGGCAATAAGTGAATTTGGTGCAGTCATTATAATTGCATATCATCCGATGATTGCTCCGGTTTTAATATATGAGAGATTTACAAGTTACGGTTTAAAATACTCGGCTCCTGTTTCGGTACTACTCATACTTATTTCACTCTTTCTCTTTGTATTGCTTCGAGTGATTTCTACAAAAAAAGACGTAAGCGTTAAATAAACTGCATCTTTTAAAAATATGATTTTTCTGTAAAAGTTTATGGAAATTAAAAAAGATCGAATATTAAATCAAGAGAAGTGGGATTAATTAACTGCTTACAAAAAAATAACTTATCATAAAAAAAGTATTGTACTTATCCTAAAATTTTAATCAAAATCTACTGCAATGCCCAATAAGCCCATTCTAACTGC
>CAYOTE010000286.1:0-2328 GCA_964406785.1 uncultured Clostridia bacterium | reverse complement strand
TTATCATGAGAAATCCGGAAAGAACAGTCTTTTTGGACTTTTTCTACAGGCTCAAAGACTAAGCTCACTGGTTTTTGCGGAGCGCAGCGGAGTAAAAATCCAGTGCAGTGATTTGTTATGTGTTGGCTTTCAGTAATTTTTCCATTGTCATTCTTTCGCGTTCCGACAAATCTATTAAAACCTCAGAAGCTTGATTTATGTATTCAATATTTTTTGTTTCTCCCGCTTGGTTGAACAAGTCAGACACATTTTTCCATAAGTCTGCAATTTCTAAATATTCTTGATAGGCTTTTTTTATTTCTGTTAAATTCAATATTTCGTAACTTTCTTTGAGAAAATCCCGATACAGATTTCTAAATAGCGAACCACCTGTTCCTGCTTTTTCCATTAACATTGCTGTTGTTTGAAAGTCGCCTTTAATATCTTTACTATTGTTAAACCACTTCTTTATTTCAGAGCTTGTTTTCAAAATCCCTTTGTAACCAATATTTTTTATCGGTGGATTTAAAAATTCAACCGCATTATTGTAAATAGCTTTTTTAATCACTTTTTTTAAATCGAATGGGTTGTTATTATTACTTATTGCATAAGTTCTGTTCCTTGAAGACATAGGACCTTTTTCATTCCTTGCTAATTCAAGACTTTTTAAGGAAGTTTTTACTTTTCCGCCTTGCTGGTCAGTGTCTACCAAATATGCAAATTCATTGTCGTAACCATACATTGCAGCATAATGACCTGCAAAATGAAATTTGTTTGTAAAATATTCTAAATGGTAGCAATCTAATTTTAGTCCAACAGCTTTCCCATTATTAATATGTTTAATCGCATTTTCCCAAGCCTTTTTTTTAGAAGATGTTTCAGTGACTTCCAATTTCAAATTTAAGTTTCGGCAAATGTTTTCAGTTAAAACATCGGGCTTTACTCTTCCACCTATAAATGGAAAATCCATTATTTTCATATTCCAAAATATAAATCCAAGCCCTTCACCAATTCCAAATAACAATGGTTCAGATAGTTCAATTCCAATTTGCTTTAGCAGACTTCCTGTCGCTGTCGTTTCGCAATGTTGTCCTGCAAACTTTTCAAAATCTTGTATTATCATTTTATTCTCCATTACTATTACTTTTTCACACATAACGGTTTTGAAAAACAGGCGACAAGCGCTTACATGCTCTGCCCACGTATTTGTTCGCTCTGCATTTTCTTGTTATATAGAAAAATAGGATTAGCCGCAGCCCCCATTAGTTACAAAAATATTTAAGATAACCAAATCTCTGTTCTATTATTCTCTTGGCCATGTCAACTTTTACAGGATCATCGCAAGTTTCAATGTATTCCAATTCATAACTTGTACATGCCAGAATATCCATTAAAACCATTTTATCAAAGTATCTTTTTTCAATATCTGAAATTACTTTGAAAGCATTATTTTTTGCTTTTTCCAAAAGAGTGGGAAACTCTTCAGGAGGTATGAAAATAATAAGAGGCCTGGTAATCTCTATAAGAGGATTATCTATACCTGCGTTCTCAAAGTCAATCAGTCTTGGTCCCTCAGGACTCATAACAATGTTTGTAATATGAATATCACGGTGAATAAAAGTAAGTGAGCTGTTATAGTAATCTTTAAAAGACTGTGAATTAAGAGTCTCGAGTGCTTTAGATAAAAAATCAAAAACTTTATTATAGTGCTCTCCAAGAAGTTCTTTAGGCCAATCTTTTTTATAAGGAGCGATACCGTAATCTAGAGTTTCAACTAAAGTAGTATCATCAGTGTCGATACTATAACCCGAGTTTTGTTCTTTCCATTTATGTGCAGATTTATAACTGTCCAATCCAATATCTATAAGCAATTGATGATCTTTGTACGATGGGTGAACAGGATCCACTGCTTCGACATATTCTACAATCACCATATATTTGTCTGCAGCTTCAAAATAGCCATAAACTTCAGACACTAAGGGAGATACTTTATTCATAGATATGATATTATCTAATTGTGTTTTAATTCGATTATGATCTTCAGGAGTGCTAATCCACTCAGCAACTTTTAAAATTACCTTTTTAGAATCAAATTTGTGTAAAGTAAGAAGGAAAGATCCTGGCCCAATTCCTCCTTCAAGAATTTCTACAGAAAAACGACTGTTTGACTTTAGTTCTTTGTCACGATTTATTGATTGATGAACATTAAATTCTGTTATTATCTGTTCACATATTTCGCCGTGTTTTATGATTTTTTTAATGAGGTTGTTCATTTGGACATTTCCCATTTCTATATAACGAGCCTGTAGAAAAACCCCGTTTTACAATATATTTTTCTTCTTTCAATTC
>CAYOTE010000285.1:0-2350 GCA_964406785.1 uncultured Clostridia bacterium | reverse complement strand
GCACCTGACTACGAATCAGGGGGTCGGGAGTTCGAATCTCTCCGGGCGCGCCATTATTTAATATCTTTTAAAGCAAGATAGAATGCTCCTGTTGCAAGTTCTGCGCAATGATGTTCAGGCTCCGGTAGAGTTTTTAAATACTTAATAATATCTTCATATTTTATTTCCCATACCTTATCTATGGTTTTATTTAGAGCAAATTTAATTATGGTGTTGGCACAGGCATGGGTATTAAGACAGCCTTGAATATCATAAGAAATTGTTTGTAATATATTATCTTTCATAATAATAAAAAATTCAACAATATCTCCACACTCACCCTGCCTTTTTCCATAGCCGTCCGGGGCTTCAATCCGTTCCTGGAAATCTCTTTTCATTGCCATTTCCAAAAATTCCAAAGAATGATCATTCCAAAAATTAAATTCTTTCATGACAATACCAATCTTTGATCATACATACTTCCGACTCCATATTCTTCTCTTCGCATAAATTTATCAATTGAAGGTCCTATCAGCTGCATCTCAGGATTATTTTTTAATACCTCCTGGGCAATTTTTATCTCTTTTGTACATCCTGTACTATATGTAGAATCTTTACCAATCCATTCCGGCGGGACTTTTTTATTTAACAATTCAAAGGAATCGCTAATATCTTCAATGGTTTGGAATCTCCAGATATCTATAAACCCACTTTTTTGTACAATTTCCCACATATACATCAAATCATCTGCATCCATACCGGGTTCATAATAATTAGAAGGGTTAATCACAAATAAATTTGAATAATCATTTTCAAGTTTTTTAATAAAAGCAGACATTATTTCCTTTGCTGTTTTTATCTTTCCCGGAATAGATCCGATTATGCCACTATAAAACATTATGGTCATATTGTTCTCTTTTGCCATTCTCATTTTGTTGATGATCAATTCAGCTTTTTCTTCAAGTTCATGATATGAAAATTTTATTGTTTTTGCAGATTTTGGTTTATATGATACGTTCACCTCATTAGCATTGCTGACAATATTAAAAATATCCTGGGTAAATTCAAAATGAGAATCAAAAAAACGTCTTTTCTGAGCATTTCCTCTGGAAATTATAAAATCGACTTCTTTGAATATCCTTGAAAAAGTAGTTGAGACAAGAAGCAGATTCAAACTTTCCACGGTCCCGTCTGATATCACATAGATATTATTATTAGTTTTAAATTTTTCCATAAGATCATTCTTGGTAAGAGCTTTACCATAGATAAATTGCGCATTTCCAAGTTCTTCAGATAGCACAGGATCAATTTTAGTATCTTTTAATGAAACCTTGGTGAAATACGGGCTGTTTTTCACGGAAATTACAATATTATGACCCTGTTTCGCAAGATATTTAATCATTGCTATATCATTAACAATTTCTCCTGATTCATTGGAAAGCCACAAAATTTTTTGATTTTTTTTGCCCAGGGCATTCAATAGAGCAGAAAGCCCCTTACCTTTTATTTTTCTATTAAATATTTCAATAATTTTATCAAAGTTAACATTAAGATTTTTATCCTTCTCACAAATCGAATCTAAAGATAATAAACTTAAATATCTTATAAAAATGGTTCTCTCAATCTTTTCTTGTAATAATGCAAGGGAATTATCAGAAGCACATTGAAAAGATTCTTCCAAATAGTTTATAGCTTTATTAAAATCTTTAGAATTCAAAATTGTATTAATCCTTGAATTCTTTTCCCTTTTGATTGATACATAAGGGTCTTCTATATGAGTTCTACTGACAAAAATTTTATAAAGCCTTTTTTCAAGTCGTGATGGAATTATTATATTTTGTTCGATCTCGTGTTCATATTTAATTGTAATCAAAGATTTCAAAAATAATTTTTCTTTAGAAGAGGATATTAAATCTTCTATAATTTTAAGCATCCTGTTATAGATTTTTTTATATTCTTTTTCAGTAAGTTCGTTTTTATGTCTTGACATAATTGAGCAAAACATATTATCGGAGCAAGGATAATACCTTTCATCATTATCAAGGCTAATCATAAATTCAAGCTGTTTAGGAGACCCTACTTTTGAAGGATAAACATAATGATCTATGTGGTTTTCAAGGAAAAAAACAGTATACCAGGCATCTAAGTCAGGATTTTTGTCAAGTATATAAGGGATTAAATCATTCTTTCCCATATAATATTCTCCATCTTTATTAATTGGTTCTTAATGGTTCTTAATTTGTAATATTGAAATCAGGCTGATAATCTGCAATATTTATCAGCCTTAATTGTATTGGTGGGCCGTCAGGGAGTCGAACCCGGGACCTACTGATTAAGAGTCAGTTGCTCTACCAGTTGAGCTAACGGCCCA
>CAYOTE010000284.1:0-2360 GCA_964406785.1 uncultured Clostridia bacterium | reverse complement strand
CGAAACGCCAATGTTTACAGAGAGAGAGAGAGAGAGTAAAACCGCCTTAACAATCCAACAAGCCAACCCTTAAAAAAACAATTTCGTTTCATTTACTTACCATTTAACATATAAAAAAACCATTGTCAAGCCCAAAACGATAATTTTTTTACTTTCCGCAGACTTTGTAAAATTCAAGAGAAGTGTATCTTTTAAAGATTTCAATACACATGAAGGACAATCACCTGAACTTGCCATTAAAATATTTACATTCTTTTTAGAAATATTTTTAAGCGAAGAAAGTACAAATAGTTTACCTTTTGCTCCTTCTAAGCTATTTAACAAAGTTCCAATTTCTTTCCCGATTAAATAATTCTTTTTACCAATCAAATTACAGTTTGCCAATACAAAAACAATTATTAATAAAAGCAATATTTTAGTATTTATTTTTTTAATTACCATATTCAACACAGCTTATATTTACATATCCTTAAAAAGGCGTACTTCTTCTTCTCCGGTAACAAAAAGCATGATTTTTCTTTTTGGGTAATATCTTATATCCCTGACACAAAATCCAAGTTTCGTTTCTTTTAACTTCTTTTTAAAATCAGCGGAAAATTGCATCAAACGACCACAACAACGCTCTTTTTTATCACAGGCAACTATAAAAATAGTGTTATCAGGTCCCGCACATCCGTTAATAGCTGCCAAACCATATGGCAAACCTTTTGATTTGGAAATATTATTGGCCTCATAGATACTATAATATTCGGATAAATCATATACCTTATGCTCTCTTGTTTTAACATCAAAAGTACAAACCAACGGCACATAATTAAATATACCGAGGAATAAACTCTTATGAAGGTTTTTAGCTACGCCATTACTCCAAAGAGACTTATGTCTCTTAAACTTCATAGGATTTTCGACTTTCATTTCACCTACCACTTTCTTATTTTTATCCATAATATTAATATTTCCAAACGAGCCACCCATAACTATAGTAAAAAACCCCGAAGAAGCAACAGAAAACGGAAGTTCCATTCCTTCTATACGAAATGAAGAGTCTTTGCCGGTTTTATCAAACACTTCAATTCTGCCATTACGTGCATTTGCTACCCAGAGTTCTTCTCCAACAAAATCAAATTCAGTCGCTTTGTTTAATTCACCGGGTCCTTGACCGGTTCTGGCATATTTTCCCACAAAATTACCTTTGAGATCAAACTTATAAATTGTATTTGCTTTAAAATCCAAAGCATAAATCAAATTATCAGGACCTATTAAAGCATTCCTAACCATAAAAAAATCATAATAAATATAATTTTTTTCAGACGCTCTATCCTCATCTATTCCAATAATCAAAGATGGTTTATTAAAATTAAAATTAGAATAGATAAAATCTCCAAACAATACAAATAACAATATTACAAATACCATACAAATTAAATTTCTTCTCATTATTTCTCCTTTTTAATAAATCATTTGCAACAAATAGAGTACCCGTGCATCGTGCATAGATATTACCCAAGACACGAGTACCTACCCATCAAAAATTAATATACAATCTTCATACAAATAGTAAAAAGAGCATCACAAAAACCATCCGAACAGCCTAATTCTACAGCACATGAATAAAGAAAACAACATATATCTCCTCCAGATACGCTAGCCTGAACCACTAAAGGGCTTGCAACTAAAGCAGAAACAACAACCGATGTTTTTAACATTTTTCCTTTCATTTTTAAATTCTCCTTAACTTTTTTCATAAATTTCAAAAATTTTTAATTTAATACACTTTATAAATTTACAATCGAACATTTCTTGTTCAATTCTAAACATTGTTTTGCAATTCTCCTACACAATCAATTGACATCACCTCCGATTATTAGATTTTTTGTAACTAAAAAGCTTGAAAACCGAAGATTTATATTATATATTTTTGACTGTCTATTTATTAACTTATATCTATAAAACTTAAAACAAAGCTCGAAACGCCAATGTTTACAGAGAGAGAGAGAGAGAGTAAAACCGCCTTAACAATCCAACAAGCCAACCCTTAAAAAAACAATTTCGTTTCATTTACTTACCATTTAACATATAAAAAAACCATTGTCAAGCCCAAAACGATAATTTTTTTACTTTCCGCAGACTTTGTAAAATTCAAGAGAGCTAATTATCCTAAAAGCCTCATCTACATTTTGGAAAAAGATTCGGAAACTTAGGTTCTCGCATGACACCTAATTGTTTTGAGCTTAACGTAATTAGAATAAATGTATTGAATATTTTAATAGGTTTTAATTAAAAGTTTAGACTTGATACAGATATCTTTATTGAATAAATTATCAAATGATACTATAATATTATTTTAAGAGGGTGATTAA
>CAYOTE010000283.1:0-2378 GCA_964406785.1 uncultured Clostridia bacterium | reverse complement strand
GAGATAATTTCATTTATCCATGAAACAATTAAAAATTTATGCTCTTCCATTTTTTTTCACCTTTAAGTAACTGTATTTCATTTAATTATTCCCCTTATAGTTAAACAGTTGAAATATACCCCCAAACATTATGGATATTATTACAACCGATAGTCCTGCGATATAGGATATGCTGGCAATCTCAGATATTTTTGAAACCTGATAAAACGTAATAGATATTACTGTTAATTTTAAAAAGAAAAAAATAAATATAATTACTTTCCCCTTTTTATGTTTAATGAACATATCAATTAACTTTATGCTTAAAAAAAATCCGGCAATGGCAATTATTGCGGCAAATAAAACTACCATACTTGAAACTAAATCTTTGGTAAGTAAAAAACTTATACCCATAAATACAAAGAGTGTGACTATAGATATTTTAAAAACTCTATCAATGATATAATTGCTATAAGTTCTCATTTTTTTGTTTTTCGTCCTGTGCTACGAAATAAATTTATGAAGGCTGCAATAATTCCGTAAAGTACAAATACAATTAAGAATATTGGTTCCGAATTAAATGTTTTGTCAACGAAATAACCTATTGTAAATCCAACGATTATTGATGCAGGAAACATAAGTCCAATAGATACATCAATGTTTTTTCCGATTGTCATCTCCTCTTTTACTATACGTTAAAATTCTTCCTCAGAATCATCACTCCTTATACTAAATCCTTCTAAGTTTCCCGAAGAACCCTCTCCGCTAAAATCATCTTCATTCTCATTATAATAATCTATTGTATCGAATTTATCTTCTCCCAATTCGTTTTTTCTTTCTTCGATGAATCTGTACATTTCATCTTCATCATCAAAACGACGAATATAATTTGAATCTACTTCACTGTAATATATTTCTAAATAATCTTCATCTATTTTCATGAAAATTGACATATGATCGTCTGTATCAAGATCACTGATAATTTCAATTGTTTTTGTCGCTGATTCTTTCAAGGCATCAAGTGTTTGCCATGACATTACTTCAATTTGTTCCATCTTATCGCTCCTAAAAAATTAATTAATAATAAAATCCAATGTTTCTATAAAAAACACATAAAAACACTAACAAAATCAGAGTTAATATTCTCATACTTTCTACTTACAAAAAAATAAATACTCCAGTCTATAATTTATAATTAAATTCAGTTTTTTGTCAACCCCTTTTTTCATTTTTTTTAAAAAAGATTTAAAATATAATCAAGATCCAATACTATTGTAATCGGATCGGTTAATCCATATCCGAATACAATACCCTGGTCCAATGCAGCCTTTTTTATACTTTTTCTCCTATCAATATTAATTCTCTCGTGTCCTTTGATTTTTGGAACAACGATACCGTAGGCCATTTTGCCTATACCAATTTTTATTATCGGCATATAATCTATTATACTATTTTGATATTCATCTTTATGTATATATTTAAAGAGATTTATGATGGGTAAATCTAATGTCCCTTCTGTATATATTATCTTTGTTTTTAAAATACTGTTTACATATTTAGGATTGCACTCTAAAAATTCAATTCCTTCAACTACCGGAATTGCATAAGTATGATTGTCGTCACCAAAAACTATACATTCTGACAGTGTCTCGTTTTTAGGTATTTCCAATAGGATTGATGTACCTTTGTCCTTAAACGATTCTAAAAATATATGCCCGTTTAAATTGATTTCTATTTCCTTATGCACTGCATCCATACCCACACCACGTCCAGAGATTGCTGTGGCATTTTCTTTCGTGGAGAATCCCGGTTTGAAAATAAGTTTTTGCTTTTCCAATACGCTTAAAGAGTTTAACTCTTCTCTATTAATAATACCTTTTTTCAATGCTATATCAGATACCTTCTTTGCATCAATTCCTGCACCGTCATCAACTATGGCAATATATATGTTCTTGAAATCTTCATAAATAGACATTTCTATTGTTCCGTCAATTGATTTATCTTTTATTTTTCGTTCTTCTTTTGTCTCTATTCCATGATCAACTGCATTTCTGACTATATGTACAAGGGCATTATGACATTTATCCCAAACATCGGGCGAAGCCATTGCATCGTTTCTTACAATAATAAGATTTATTATTTTATTCATTGATGAGCCAAGGTCGGTAACAATTCTGGGATAGCGAGACAATGTCATTTTACTTTGAGATGACATGATTAGTCCGTCTAAATGTTCTGTTAGTCCGCTTCTTATCTCATTAACGATATGATCGCCAACGTTTGAATTATTTATTAGGGATAAGGTATCCTGAGCAAATGCCTGAAATTTATTCAAGAGTCTATTATACTGATCAAAATCTATAGTTACTTTGAAATTTTTTCTTGATTCTCTCACTCTT
>CAYOTE010000282.1:0-2382 GCA_964406785.1 uncultured Clostridia bacterium | reverse complement strand
GCAATCCATCTTGCCTTTGTAGAATCTCTAAGCGTTTTCTTTAATTCATCCATTCCAACTCCTTTTTATATTTATAAATGATTATAAAGAATATACAAAACTATGTCAAACATTAATTCTTTATTTTATTTATTCATATTTAAAAATATAATATCCTTGATTATACTTATACCCTCAAAAAGTTCCACATCTTTTTTGAGAAGTTTTACAAAATTTTCTCTTCTTGTTTTCTCAACCTTCAATAGTTCCTTATCCTTATTGGTATTATCGATACCCAATTTATCAATAAACTCGAAAGCATAATTATCATTACCTACATCTACCTTTTTTATCTTTGCTAATTTAGCTTTTATATAAGCTCTCTCTTTTTCAATATCTTTTATGCTTAACGATTGTTTGGTATTTTTTTTTCTTCTACTTAATTCTTCATTATACGATTTTAATTCTTTAAAATACTCGTTTTTACTTATTCTGTTTAAACTTTTTAATTTCAATTTGTCTAAATTAACGGGTATTTTATCATATTTTTTAAAGGATGCTTTAGAAATGGTATCCCATTTTAACGGATGATCCAAATATCTCTCACCTATTTCAAAACTATCATATATTCCCGGTAGTATAATATCAGGTACTACACCCTTATATTGATTCGAACCACCACTAATTCTATAGAATTTCTTTATTGTCATTTTAAGAGCACCGGGTTTTTCCAAATCTTCATATTTCCCAGAGATTATCTTATTCAAATCAAGAAACATTTGAACTGTACCCTTACCAAAGGAATGTGAATCACCAACTATTACAGCTCGTTTGTAATCTTGAAGTGCCGCTGCCATAATTTCAGAAGCCGACGCACTCATAGTATTAATTAAGATAATTAGAGGCCCTTCATACTGAATATCCGCATCCGGATCATTTAAAACTTCTTTTCCCGTTACTCGTCCTTGAACCTGTACAATTGGACCTTCTTTAATAAAAAGTCCCGAAATTTTAACGGCATCAGTTAAAGCACCACCTCTATTATTTCTCAAATCAAAAATAATGCCGTCAACATATTTAGATTTTAGTTTTTGCAATTCTTTTTTAACATCATCATATGAGTTTCTTCCGGTCTTTCCAAAAAAATCATTATAAAAACTTTTAAGACTGACATAACCTATCTTCTTTTTACTGTTTTTATCATTAATAATAATTGATTTAGCAAAGGTTTCCTCAAGAACAACAATATCACGAATTATAGGTATTTCCACTATCCTGCCGTCAGGTTTTTTAACAGTAAGCCGCACCAATGTACCTTTCTTACCTCTAATAATTTTTACGGCATCAGGCAATTCCATTCCGACTATATCAACAGCTTCAGCATCGCCTTGTGCTACTTTAACAATTTTATCTTCGGGTCCCAATTGCTTCTGCTTCCAAGCGGGACCTCCGGGAATAATCTCAACAACTTTGACAAAATCATTCTCCTGCATAAGCAATGCACCAATACCCTCAAGACTTCCTGCCATCTCAATATTAAAGTTTTTTTTATCCTTGGGCGGGAAGTATGAAGTGTGAGGATCAAATACACTCAATATTGAATTTAAGTATTTTGAAAAAACATTATTTTCACTTGACTTTTTTATCAATTTCAAAATCTTACCCGTACTTTTTAAGGTCTCTTTTCTCGCTTTAATCCTCAAAAGCTTATCAGACAATTTCTTTTTTTTCTTTTTATTATTTTCTGTTCTCAACTTTATGTATCTGACAATCACTCTATACTTTAATATTTTTCGCCAATATACTTTTAATTGACTTATATTTTTACTATAAAGTCTTTTTTCCGAATCAGTCTCAATATAATCTTTTTTTGTATAATCAATCTTCTTACCTAATAAATCAGGATAAAATTTGATAACCTGATCTATTCTCTTTTTTTTCAAATCAAAGGCAAGCTTCATAATTTGCGTTTTCCCTGTTTTAAGATCATCTTTCAATAAATCAATATTTTTTCTTAGCATATCGACATCGGATTGCAATAAGAACCTTTTATCAAAATCAAGAAGCTTGATAAACTCGGAAAAACTCTCTTCCGTAAAAGTTGTGTCCAAGACCTTACCACTGTAATGCCAATTTTCAAGACTTTTTATAATCAGCTGCGACAACCTACCCTTATTTGTTACATTATTAGTTTTAGCCTGAGATAAATAATTTGAAGATATATAAAACAAACTCAAAAGGATAATGACTAAACCAAACCGGCTTCTCTTTCCCATACCAACTCCTTTTATTCAATATATTATATCTTATTATACAACTTTTTGCAGAAAATGATATATAGCTATATTATCAATTTAATATTTAAACGTAATATCAATATGACAGAGAGTCAACTTATCCTCG
>CAYOTE010000281.1:0-2382 GCA_964406785.1 uncultured Clostridia bacterium | reverse complement strand
AAACTTGCATCGAATCTGCCGAAATAATTTCGCAATTAAATTCTTTTGCAATGAGAACTTATACCTTTGTTTTTCCTACGCCTGTAGGTCCCAATAGTTGAATGATATTTTTTTTTTTCATACAAGATATTTAAAAATAAGAAAGACTATTAAAAATAAGAATAGAATAATAAGAAATAATGTTTGCTTTTTTAATAAAACTATTTTGCGGGTCTGTTTATCCATTTTAAAACTACTTTTTCTTTTTCAGGGCTTATGTTTTTTCTAATTGTGTAAATGCCCGAATACAATATTTCGTCAAGACCTGTTAAAAATTCTCTTATATTTTCTTGGAAATCCTTATGGTAAAGAAGCTTAAGGAGGTGTTCTTCATTTATTGTTCCATTATCATTCCACTTTATTTTTTGAAAATAATTGGGTAGATTATCTAAGATATCATTAATGCTTTTTTGTAAAATAGATAAAGCTATAGGACCTATTTCTTTTGAAAATACCTTATATATCAATTCGTATTTTGTATTATAATACTTTAATGCCTCCGAAAATGAGACAAAGGATGTAAGTCCTGAAGCTTTGTTATTTGTTGAGATTTTATTTTCTTGTTTATTTTTAATTTTGTCAGCTTCAATTACATTGTCTTTGTTATTAGTTATAATTTTCATGGTAATAAAAACATCTAATAATTTAAGAGTGTCAATCCGTAGAAGTTCACTTTTAAATATTATATTTTTTACTATATGTTCTTTCTGAATTATCTTTAGAATATGTAATTCATATGGCTTTAGGTTAAGATTCTCAATATCCGAATAATTAAGAGGATAAACCTCGCTTGTTGCTGCAAGCTTTTCCTCTATTAGGCTCTCATTTGTTCTTAACCTTGAACCTTCAATTAATAAATTAGGTATTGTTAAATCTAATGTTATATTTTCTTCTTCAAATTTCATATCTGAAGAAAATTCGTACAGTCCACTTTGTTTGTAAAAAAAGCATAATATTAACTCTCTTAAATGTCCTTTTACACTTGTCCATAGGGTGTCATTGTCTATTAATTTTAATTCAAGAAGTGCTCTGCCTAATCTTTTGTTATGTCTTGAAGAGTAATCCGACGCTACTTTAAGGTTTATCCCATTTATTACTTTGTTTTTCACTAAATATGCACCAAGAGTATTTACTTTAGAATTGGAACTTGCAAATATAATAAGGGAATCCTTGAAAACAATATCAGCTTTTATGTCATCATAGTTTATAGTTAAAGTACCTTCTAAATTTTCTATATATATCTTAAACAATATTTTTAAAAAGCCATCTTTACTTAAATTACCTGAAAATATTTTTTTTTTATTCATTTTCTATTTATCGTGCGTTCGCTTTGCTTTTAACGTTATTCTCTCTGTCTTTTTCAATTTGCTCTAACATTTCTTTTGAAATATCTCCGGTGGGATATATTCCGTTAAAACAAGCTTTACAAAATGATTTAATTTTTTTATTTTGTGACCTTACAGCCTGTTCCATATCGTTTATATCTTGATAAATAACAATATCGGCTTCAATTTTTTTTGCAATGTCATTACTTGAGGAATCCAATGCAATAAATTCTCCCTTTGTTTGCATATCTATACCATAGAAACAAGGATTTGTAAGCGGTGAGGAGTATGAAGCAAAAATAATCTTTTTTGCACCTGCATTTCTAACCATCTGAACAATTGCCTTTGATGTATTTCCTCTGACTATTGAGTCGTCAATCAAGAGAACATTCTTATCTCTAAAAACGCCTTCTATCGGATTTAATTTATGATTTATTGAACTTTTTCGTTCGTTATTCTCCGGCATAATAAAAGTCCGACCAATGTATCTGTTTTTAACAAGTCCTTCTCTGTATTTTAATTTTAATTTTCTTGCTATTTCTATTGCAGCAGTTCTTGCCGAGTCGGGGACAGGTGATACAACATCTATATCCAACTTCATGCTTTTTATTTTTTTGGCAAGTCTTTTACCAAGTTCAACTCTTGATGAATAAACATTTATTCCATTCAGGTTAGAATCAGGTCTTGCAAAATATATATATTCAAAAATACACGGTCTATGTGGTTTATGAGAAATCTTTTTTTCAAACATTTCTTTATTCTCGTTGATAAAGATTGCAGAACCTGGCTCCATATCTCTGACTTCGTCAAAATTAATTATACTTAATGACGTGCTTTCCGAGGCAAAGCCAAATGCAGGCTTGTTGTCTTTTGATTCGGGTGATTTTATTCCAAATTGGAGTGGTCTTAATCCGTAAGGATCTCTAAAACCAACCATTCCTATTCCTGATATATACAAAACTACGGCATAACTTCCCTTAACTCTTTTATATACATAACTGATAGCACCAAAAATAAT
>CAYOTE010000280.1:0-2417 GCA_964406785.1 uncultured Clostridia bacterium | reverse complement strand
TATTTTAAATACCTTGATATTGCAGCACATAGTAAAAAGAAAGTTATCTTTCTCGGTATGAATCCCGGTCCATGGGGAATGGCACAGACCGGCATACCTTTCGGAGAAATTAATTTTGCAAAAGAATGGTTAAGAATTAATGCGAATATTGAAACACCGAAGTTGGAACACCCGAAAAGAAAAATTCTCGGTTTTGATTGCAAAAGGTCAGAAGTTAGTGGCAAAAGACTTTGGGGGTTTTTTAAAGAGAAATATAAAACTCCCGATGCTTTTTTTAAGAATAATTTTATTGCAAACTACTGTCCTCTGGTGTTTATGGAAGAGTCCGGTAAAAACAGAACGCCGGATAAATTAATTAAGGAAGAACGAGATGTTCTTTATAGTCTTTGCGATCAATATTTATTAGATATCACAAAAATACTCAATCCAGAATGGATAATAGGTATCGGTGCCTTTTCAGAAAAAAGGATAAAAACGGCATTAAGTTCAGTTGATATAAAAATAGGCAAAATTCTTCATCCAAGCCCTGCCAACCCCTTAGCAAATCGTGGCTGGGCTGAAATCGCACAAAAACAATTAAATGAATTACAGGTTATTGTATAATGAACTTTGATAAGATTGATGAGATTGCTCTGGTCTTTTCAAAAGAGACAGATTCATCAAAAATTGAAGCTTTCATAAAAAGTATTCTGACTGATAAAGAATTATTAGATATTTCAAAAAGATGGGAATTAGTTAAATTATTAGATAAAGGTATAACTCAAAGAGCTATTGCATCAAAATTAAAATTAAGTTTATGTAAAATCACACGTGGCTCAAAAGAATTAAAAAAGAAAAATTCAATTTTTAAAGAGATACTTGAAAAATATTACGAACTTAAAAAATAAAAAAAGACAATGATTATCCATATTGAAGAGAGAATATTTAATAATAATCCCTTATAAAACATTTCCTTTAAAGATATTCCTTTGATGCTTCCGTAAGTTACTGCATTTACAGGAGAGGCAATCGGGCTCATAAATGCGGCAGTTGAGGAGACTGTAACAGCCAACATTAAAAAGATAGGATTAATATTTAATGTTGGTGCAATGGTGCTTATCAGGGAAAACATTATAATTATAATAGTTGTGTTACTTATTATTTCGGTAAAAAATATTGAGACAGGTACAATTACGATAAGTAATAATAAGGTACTTATATTCGGAGAGATAATTGAGCATAAACTGTCTTTAATAATGAGATAAACATAACCGTCTAATTCCGGTGTTAGCGGATTATCTCCAATTTTTAAGATTATATACAGTAAAAAAATTACAATTCCCATAAAACTTATTCCTAAAAATGGGAGGTCGTCATATATTCGATTTATTGATATATAAGTACTTCTATTATTCTTTCTTGATGATTTGTTTGTCTTATTTAAAAATTTTTCAAAGATATTATTCAGGCTTATAAGATTAAATCTTGCCTTTATCTCATTTATCAATTGACTTAAATATATTAGGGGAAAAAGTATAATATTTATCAATATATCAAAGATATTTATAAATATCTTGCCCCAACTGAAACTACCTCTTGGAAAAATTGTTGCAAAGAATACAAATAATAATAAATAAATTAAAAATATTACATCTACAATATTAAAAACGGAGATAATATTAGCAGGTTTTTTTATAAACTGAATTGCCGATAAAATCATAATAATTATTATGTTTAAGAACAAAAAAAGAAAATATTTCTTTAATTTAGGAGATATAGACTTGTCAGATATATTAAAATTAATATTAGGAAAACTTGTTTTTTTCATGCCGATACCAAGTACAAATTTACTGATAATGAGAAGAACAAAGGATAGTGGTAAGCCAAAGACTAACCAAGACATAAAATTGATATTCTCCTTGCCGGGTAATTTTTGCAATTCAATATAACCGAGAAAGTATATATTTGATGATGCTCCAATCATAGAGCCCATTCCACCTATATTTGCACCGTAAATCAAAGCCAAGGCTAAATACGTTGATATTTTATTCTTTAATAAACCTGCCTCTACTTTTGCGATAATCACCTTGACAATAGGAATAAGTGAAATAATCACGATAGTATTGGGAAAGAAAAGAGATAAGAAATATGATGTAAAAAGTATAACGCTTATAAAGTACGAAAAATTATTATTTTTATTAAAAAAAAAATCAATAAAATACGTATGTATTTCTTCTTCAATAAATATACGAGAGAGCAAAAAGCCAATCGCAATAATAATTACATTCTGTAACCATATCATAGCAAAATTGTACCACACAGCACGATTTTTTAAAACTTTTTACCCCAACCCGAATTTTTCTAAATTTTAGAAATTTTAACAGTACTTATTCAGTTTTTAAAAGTAAATTTAGTTTAATGTCGCTTCCAGTGATATC
>CAYOTE010000279.1:0-2449 GCA_964406785.1 uncultured Clostridia bacterium | reverse complement strand
TGTTTTTTACCCCTAACAGACCTACTTCCTCTTGTCTGCTTATGGCAATTTCTATGGGGGGCATAAGCGTAGCTGTTCTCAAAGCTTCAAGCATCTCAGCAATTCCTGCCTTATCGTCAGCTCCTAAGATTGTATTACTTTTTGATCTGATAATACCGTCTTCGATAACGGGTTCAATTCCTACTCCGGGAAGAACAGTGTCGGCGTGACACGACAGTAGAATAGTTTCTTTTCCCTGACATCCTCTTGCATCCATTTTTGCAATAAGATTACCGTAACTGTCTTTTTCTACACTTGCCCCAATTTTTTTAAACTCTTCAACTAAATAATCAATCATTTTTTCTTCGTTGCCCGATTCACTATCGATTTTTACCATTTCCATAAATTGTTTAATCATTCTTTCCGACATATTTGTCTCCTTATAGTAATATATCTATGCTAATTTTTAGAAAAGCTCTTTATTAACTTCAAATCTTGCTTTTTTAGTTAAATCATCCGACATCATATCATAAAACTCTATAAATAAGCAATAATTTCTTAATCCTTAATTTTTCATCAAAATTGTAGAGAAATGTCCAAGAAGCCTGTTATAAAAAATTAAGTCTAATAGTTGTATTGCAAAATGATACGTATATTTATTGAAAACATCTCTTCGTAATTATTTGAAGGATTGAATCACAAATGATAGAATTCACAATTCGTGACTTACGCTGTTACAAAACTTTTTTTCTTTGAGTTTCGTAGTAACTATTTATGGGAATCAAATAAATTACAAGGAGTAGCGTATGAAATCAAAAAAAAATCTAATCTTCTTTTTGGGAATCATTTTTTTACTGTATGGATGGACTTTTGCAAAGGGGAGCATCTATAAATACAAATATCACTCTCCTAAGGAAACAAATATGCTATTAAAAAAGCTGGCTAATTCGGGCAGGAAATTTACTAAGATTCATAAAATATCCATGAGTCGAAGTGGGGAATCTATCAATATAATTGAGATTGGTAATGAGGTTAATGATAGTGTGAAGAAATTACCGGCAATTTTGGTGGTGGCAAATTTGGAAGGAATTAATCCGTTAGCTACTGAGGCTGCTCTGTTTCTAACAAATTTATTAATAGAAAAACCCAATGCAATAAAAAAATATACATGGTATATTATGCCGTTGGGAAATCCCGATGCAGCTTTAAGATATTTTTCTAAGCCGCTTTACTCTTCAAGTTATAATTTAACACCGGTAAATGATGATATGGATGACAAGGTTGATGAAGACGGATATGACGATCTTGATAAAAACGGTATTATTACTATGATGAGGGTTAGGTCTCCAATGGGAACATACATACCTGTTAAGGGTGAACCGAGGCTAATGAAAAAAGCTGATTGGAAAAAGGCAGAAAAAGGTTGTTATAAAATATATTCGGAAGGGCTTGATAATGATGGTGATGGTAAGTATAATGAAGATATAAAGGGTGGTGTTGATCTTTCAAGACAATTTCCACATCTATTTAAGCACTTTCGGAAAGGTAGTGGATTATGGCCCGGTAGTGAAAAAACAATTTTTAAATTCTTTAAATTTATATTTGCTCACAGCGAGATTGCAATGACAATAAACTTTAATGATACTAATTTTTTGCTTCAACCACCTCAAAGCGGAAGACGAGGAAAGGTTGATTATGATAAGATAAAAATTCCAAAAAGAATTGGTAAGAAAATGGGATTTGATACAACAAGAACTTATTCAATGAAAGAAATAATGGAAAAAGTGAGTGAATTTGTTCCGTCGGGAATGCATATAACGGAGTCAATGGTATCCGGTTTTTTAGGTTTAGGTGCTGTTATCAATCCGATTAAATCCGATTTGGGATTTTATGAAACAATATCTAAAGATTATAAGGAATTCTTAAAAAATAATAAATTCGAGCCGAAGAGATTTAAACCTAAAAAATCTTTTGACGGTTCATTTGAATTGTGGTCATACTATCATCTCGGACTGCCTTCATTTACAATGGATTTTTGGACAATACCAAAGTTAGAGGATAAGGGCAAAAAAAAGCCGAAAATAACAGTTAAAAAATTAGAAAAAATGACTAAAAAAGAATTCTTAGCACTTGGTAAGGAAAAGATTCAGGCTTTTCTAAAATCTTCGGGAGCTCCAAAAAATATAAAAGCTGGAATGTTAATAGGTGCTGTAAAGGATGGGATGATGACTCCTGCAAAGATGGCTAAAATGATGAAAAAGATGTCGGGTGCAAAAAAAGATAAAAACGGTATATCGGCTTTTGATAAAGCTTTTCTGGCTTACAACGACAATGTTTTAAATGGTAAAGGCTTTGTAAATTGGAAGCACTACAAACATCCTGTTCTTGGTGATGTAGAAATTGGGGGAAGGGTTCCTTTTGCAACAACAGTTCCACCTACTGAAAAAATTGAGTCTTTATTAAAGGCACA
>CAYOTE010000278.1:0-2463 GCA_964406785.1 uncultured Clostridia bacterium | reverse complement strand
CTGAAAGTGAGAAGAATTTTGAAATCTTATCAGCACATACCTTTGAAGACGGCATAATTAAGCCGTTTAGTAATAATTTAAAAGTGGTTGAAGATATTCAATTTGAGGAAAGAACCGGTTCGGAAATTTTGGCTAAGCCTGATCTTAATTTTGAGGAAGAGTTTAGTTTTATACAGGCTAAGGGAAAGATTGCGGATAGTCTTAACAGGGCTATAACAGAGGAAGAAAACGATTATATTACTGTGCGTCTAAAATCTCTTGAATCTATTAAGCGAGAGAATGTAGAGGCGGTAATAGAGGATATTAAAGAAGGTAAACATATCGCAAAGGTTATTTATAAGAGTAAGGAAGCATAGGAGGTTTTATGGGTTACGATTTAAAACTATTGGATAGGATAATGCGAGAGAATAAAATCTCGGCAGGTATTTTATCAAGGGTGATAGGTTGCAGTAAGGCGGCTATATCGCAGATGCGTAACGGGAAATATTCAGCAAGAAAAAGTAATATTTTAAAACTTATGGTTGATTATTTAAAAGAGAACGGGATTGAAAATGCCACAAACATTCTCAATCCCTCTGACACGGTCAGTAAAACAAATTCACAGGAACGCAAAGCGTTCGAGGAGGGAAATCAGATGATTTCATTTAAAACTTTAAAACAATTCGGATTAAAAAGCAACCCTTTTTCAGCGGAAATTCCGCAACCGAGCAGGGTTTGGGTAAATGATGATGTATCGGAGGTAGAGGAAGCTATCTATGAAACGGCAATGAATCAGGGTTTTTTGTTGGTGGTTGGTGAAGTAGGAGCGGGAAAATCAACAATTTTAAAAAAGAGTTTAAGGCGATTAGAGAGAGAGGACAGAGTTAAAATTTCTCTGCCTTCAAAATATTTTGTAGAGAAGATTACTTCGGGTTTTATTGCCGATGCGATGATTCAGGATTTCGGCGGTGAGAATCCGCATAGGAATTACCGCAGGCGTGCGGCACAGGTTAGAGAGGTTTTGGAAAGGAATTATAATGAAAATGTTAAGTTGGTTCTTATCGTTGACGAGGCACAGGGCTTGCATCCGAATACTTTACGGGCATTGAAAAGATTTTGGGAAGGTATGGGCGGTTCGGGTTCAATGCTTTCAATTATAATTATCGGGCAACCTTTTATTTACGGGACTTTGTCTTCGGGTAATTTAGCAGAGGTTAAGCTTAGGCTTAATATGATTGAACTTAAACCTTTTGTATCGGGTGTTTCGGAACTTCACAGTTATATAAAGCATAAGGTTGCAATGTGTGGCGGAAACGGGATATTTACGGAAGGTGCGGCGAGTGCAATATCAAAGAGAGCAAGGACTCCATTACAGGTAAACCGTATTTGTAAAGCCGCTTTGATTTCAGCCGGAAGGTTGCAAGAGAAGGTTATTACAGAGGAAATAATAGAGAGGGTATAATGGAAAGACAAAATATATCAACGGCGTTAGTATATGTTCCAAAGAGGGATATTTCGGTAAAACAAAAGGAGGTTCTTTTTGTATCGCCTGCGTTTTCGGGCAATGGAAACGAATCGGTTGAATGGTTGAAAAGAAATTCAAATGTTATTGAAAGAATATTAAACGGGGAGGTAAGTCAAAATGCAGTTGTCTTTAAATAATATGAATATTGAGAAATGGAAACGAGAGAGAAAGTATAATTCAAGAATACTTTGGTTTTTGTTGGCGTGTATATTGATTGCTTTATTTCTTCTTGCCGTAATTGATGCAAGAGCCGAAAATATTGCAAGGTATAACGCTTTGGAAAAGGAAAATATCGGATATATAAATCGGATAAAAACATTGCTTATAGAAAAAGAAGCGTTAATGAAAAGGTTAATAAAGGCTAAGAATGTTGAATTAAAGAGTGTATTGGAAAAGGCTATATACTTTAAGGCGGTTGAATTAAAGAATCGTTCAAATGGTGAATTTATGAAGCCGTCTTATCTTAAACTGGAGCATTATAAATGAATATTAAGAGTGATATTTCTGTAAATATCTTTGGTGTAGGAGTTGACGCGCTTTATCTTGAGCAGCGTTTATTTGTGTATTTGCAAGTTAGATACTATAAGGAGTACAGGGATAAAATAAAAAATATTGTAATAGGGATAATGGGAAAAAAATATTTGAAGGGGCGAGAAAACGAGCTTATTTTATATTGGTTTATACAAAGGATACCGCTTCGTGTTGTGTTGAAAGGGATAGATAATTGTCGAGATTATGCATTACGTAAGGGAATGCCTATCTTTTCTTTAAAATTTTTTGAGAGATGGATTGACGGGCAATTCGCTTTATATAAGAAGAATTTTCAACATACGGATTATACGGATAACGGAAAAGATCCGTGGTTTTATAAGTTATTTACAGAACAAAAAAAAGGTTTGTTAGTTAATGCGGTATGGGACCCGTGGGTTGGGTTGGTACCAAAGGGATAAAATATGATA
>CAYOTE010000277.1:0-2660 GCA_964406785.1 uncultured Clostridia bacterium | reverse complement strand
ATGGGGGTCTTTATGGGGGTCTTTATGGGGGTCTTTATGGGGGTCTTTATGGGGGTGAAATTAGACGTTTTTTGCTCTTCATATTTCAACTTAACAAGAAAACCATTACCAATTTCTTCATAATCAAAACTCATTGTAGGATAACTAATAATTTCTTTTCTTATACGACTAAAGCCACTCCCATATTTTTCTATGTCATTTGTCAAGTAAAATGCCTCTGCAATAAGTTTATTTCTGGTATGAGATTGATAATAATCTGTTTTAAGATCTTCTATTGTTAAATCACCAAAAAGTTTTCCGGGATTAAAAAAACTTATGCTATTATCAAAAATTTTTATCTGAATATCAACGGGACTCGTATAATCTCTATGTACAATAGCATTTAATACAATTTCCCTAATAGCAGGTATGGGATATTCAAATATTTCGTCTCTTCGAGTTTTTTTGCCTGTGATTTCAATAGCTACTTTAATCCAGTGATAAAAATATTGCATAATAAGCTCAACCGCTTCAAACAATGTAACTCTATAAATTTTATCATCAATAATATTTTCGGCAGTTTTAAATCTGCCCACATGCACAGAATATTCAAGATTCTTCTTCGAAAATAAGAGTATTGAGGCATTAGTAGGTTTATTATTCTTAATAAAGCCTAACTTTTCAAGAGATAATAATGGAGATTTATCTAACTTAAATCTCCCGTTTTTATTTACTTTGTCAATAAATGCTGACACTTTATCAATATTAATGTCGTCAATTGAACTATCAATATGTTCATAACTGTCCCACGAAACTTTCAATGACTGTAAATGTAAATCGGTAATTTCATTCAAAGTCAACTGATGATTTGAGTTCTTTACTCTTTTATAATATTTTGATTTAAAAGCAATAGGCTTAACCGGATACTCTTGAACACTAAAAACCACTATGATTTTATTCTCTATATTAAAATCTTCACAATCAGGAATTATAGAAGGTATTGTTTTTTGTTTAATCTCATTTAGCCATTTTTGCAAAGATTCTTTGCTTATATTAACACCCTTTATTATGCCTTCATTAGAAACACCTATCAAAACAATACCGCCTTTGGCATTTGCAAAAGCATCAATTGTTTCAATCACTCCATTGCCAAAAGAAGTCTTGAACTCAAGCGTCTCAGACTCACCGGACTTAATTAATTTCAATAATTCCTGTTTATTCATTATTTACTTTCAGTTAGTACCCATATTATTTATTTTAAAAATCGGATATTATTTTAACTGTCTTTTCAAATTGAATATCCCTATTGAATTTTTTCCCGATTCTTGTTTTTGCATTTCTAATAATTTCTTTGGTAAGACTCTTGTTTTCTTGAAAAATTTTTATTGATTCCTCAATCTCATTAACACTGTTAACATTAAAGAGCAAACCTGTTTCTTTATGATTTACAACCTCAATATTACCACCTGCCCTTGATACCGCAACAGGACAGTTTGAGTGCATTGACTCAAGCACGATATGCGGTAAACCCTCGTACTGTGAATTTAAGACAAAACAATCGGATTCTTCAAATACCGTTTTTAATTGACCTCTTGAAATAATACCGGTAAAAACCACTCTACTTTCCATATTTAAAGTTTTTACAAACCTTGTTAAACTCGCTCGCTCCGGTCCGTCCCCGACAATAATTAAATTAATATCATTTAACATAACACATGCTTTAATTACCTCTTCAACTCCTTTCCATTTTACCAACCTTCCACCTGTAACAATCTTAAATGTTTTTTTTTTTAAAATATCTAAATCAATTTTTTCGGATTTTACATCAAGATACGGATTATAAACTACTTCAATTTTATCTTTGTCTATCCCCCAACCTTCAATAAGTTTTGCAAGATACTTCGACGGAGCAATGACTTTTTCAGCTTTATTCAAGTATGTTTTTCTGATTTTTCTTAAAAGACGAATTTTTAATGATCCTTTTAAATGCTGAAATTCATCTATATTCAAATCATTACCGTCCTTATAAAACCATCTTTCCCAAATTTGATCCCCGGGAATTCTAACACAATATTTTTTCCCTCTTAAAATCGAGGCTAAAAAAGACTCTATATATAAACCGTTAAAGTATATAGTATCAAAATGCTTAATTTTACTTAACACCATAAAAAAAAAATTAATATGCCATAGTAGTTTCTTCTTTTTTTTTACTTTATGTACATAAAAAACAGAATCAATAATATCATGATAAGATGCCGTAGCTACAGCAATTTCAAAATTTTCTTTATTGTTCAACCAATTTGCAAAAGAATAAACATAGGTTGCGGGACCACCTATTTCCGGTGGATAAATTCCTACAGTCAACAAAAGATTTATTTTTTCCAACAAATTATTTTCAAATAAGCTACCGCCGTTACCCATTTTCCGAGTTATACAAACCAACAAAAAAGTTTTCTAAACAATCCAATATTCTTTAAAAACAACCTCTGTTTAGACATTATTAGTATAGCATATATATATATAAATGTAAATAATAATAGGAATTTATTGATTGATTCGATTCTACTACAATTTAATATTAGCCTTCTAACCAACTGCATAAAAATCAATTTATACTGAACAGTAAGAGCTATACTCAAAAGTTGTGTTTTGAGCAAAAGTTGTGGTGTATGCTAAACTTT
>CAYOTE010000276.1:0-2698 GCA_964406785.1 uncultured Clostridia bacterium | reverse complement strand
GGCTGATACCTTAAATTTATTGGGTGATATATATCATGATAAGGGCGATTTTGACAGAGCATTAAAGGCTTTTTATAAGGCAATGAGAATTTTTGAAGTATTAAACAATAAGGATGGAATATGTAACTCCTTAATCTCTATAGGCGGAGTCTTTTTATCAAATAAAAAATATAAAAAGGCAGAAGAAAATTTTAAAAAGGTTTATAAAATTAGTAAAGAAAAAAATAATAAAATGATTGTTGTTGATGCTTTAAGCTTACTTGGAATAACTTATGGTAAAACAAAAAACTATAAAAAAGCTGTTAAAGTGTATAGCCTTGCATATCAAATATCTAAAAGTAGAAAAGATAAATTTCAAATGGCTGTTATTCAAAATAATATTGGTGAAATACAAAGGTATAAGAAACAATTTAAAGTTGCATTACGCTCTTATAACGAGGCTTATTCTCTTTTTAAGCAGTTAGGTGACAAACTCAATGCCACTGTATGTTCGATAAATATAGGACTTATATATTTGGATGAGGGAAAGCCTAAATTATCCTTGCCTTATTTAAAAGAAGGCTTAAATGTTGCAAATGAACTTAATATAAAAGAAATTGTTAAAGATGTATATTCAAGCTATTCCAAGGCGTATTCACAGCTGGGTGATTATAAATTATCGTTAAATTATTATAAATTATTTACCAAGGTAAAAGATGAACTCTTTAATACGGAGAATTCAAAGAATATGGCAGAGTTGCAAACAAAATATGAAACTGAAAAAAAAGAGAGCAAGATTTTACTGCTTTCCAAGGAACAGGAAAAGGAAAAAATTATTAAGGAATCACTCTATATTGGTTTGATTTTATTATTTGCTCTTGTTTTTCTTGTTTTTAACAGGTATAGATTGAAAACAAAGGCTAATAATAAATTGGAAGAGGCAAATCATAAAATATCTGAACAGAATGATAAAATTATGAGTAGTATCAAATACGCTGAAAGAATACAAAAGGCTATCCTTCCCTTGAATAATAAAATTAATGCTGCTTTTTTGGATAATTTCATTTTATTTTTACCCAAGGATATTGTCTCCGGTGATTTTTATTGGTTTTCTGAAAATGAATATATAAAATATATAGCTGTTGTTGATTGTACCGGACATGGTGTACCCGGAGCCTTTATGTCTATGATAGCTAACTCTTTACTCAATCAAATAGTAAATGAACAAAAAAAAAGCGATCCTGCTGATATTCTTGAGCAGTTAAGTTTGCAGGTAAAACAGGCACTGAAACAGGAAACAGAAAGTGATACAAGAGACGGCATGGATATGTGCTTTTGTAAAATAGAAAAAAGCATTGATTATACTCCGACAAAGCTGACATTTACGGGTGCAAAAAGGCCTCTTTTTATTATCAAAAAAGATGTTGGCAGAGAAGAGGACGAATTAATCGAAATAAAAGGAAATCGTAAATCGGTTGGTGGTTATCAAAAAAAGAAAAAAGCAGCATTTACAAATAATGAAATTGTTTTAAATAAAGGGGATTGTATTTATTTGACTTCGGATGGATTTGTTGATCAGCATAATCCCAATGAGAAAAAATTCGGTTCAAAGAAATTCAGAGCCTTACTTAGAGAAATAGCACCAAAATCGGCAAAACAACAGAAAGAAATTTTACTTAAAGCCCTGCAAGTACACAAAAAAGAAGCCGAGCAACAGGATGATATAACAATAATAGGTGTAAAATTGTAAAATATTATGGAATTAGAGTCCCAAATACTTTATATCTTTTAGGATGTCTTTTGTTGAAATTTCTTTTATACATTGTAGTGATTCGCATTGTTTTTTATGGCAGGGGCTACATGGGAGATTTTTATATACCGATTTGCTTGTCGGGTTTAATGAACCGTTTCGTTTTGGGCTGGTTGGACCGAAAATTCCTATTGATTTTGTATTGACAATATCTGAAATATGCAGGGCAAGAGTGTCTGCCGTGATGATGCAGGCTGATAATTCAATAAACTGAAATAATTCGTCAAACTTTAAAAAATCTACCATAATTGTATTTGTCTTTTCGGATATTTGTTTGGCGAGTATTTTTTCTTTTTCATTTCCCCATAGAATTACGATGGAATATTCTTTTTTTATTGCGTTTATTATTTGTACGTATTGAATGAAATTTAATAGTTTTGTCTCCCAACCGCCACCCACATTAATAATAAAGTAATTATTGGCTTCGAGATTATTATTAGATATGAAATTCATTACCTTATTGCTCCTATATTTTTCTTGAGGAGGATATTCTACTCTTATGTCAACTTTATCAATATTAAAAAAAGTTGATAGGGTGTAGTTTGCAAGATGAATGTTTTTTTTTATAACGTGCTCAAACTCATTAATTTGCGATAGAGACTTATTGTATAGAAGAGTTGCTATACCTTCTCTTAGATTTTTTTTATGAAAGCCTAATCTTTTTTTACCGAGAATAAATGATAAAAGAGAGGATTTAATTAGTCCTTGAAAGTCAATGGCCAAATCAAATCTTTTATAGTATAGTCTCGTTAATCTTGTGATTTCTTGTATGACTTTTATTAAGCCTTTTTTTTTGAGGGCAACGGTTTGAACTTTTACAAATGGCGTAAAACATTCTAATAATTTTTCGTTTTCTCTTTCTATAAACCACGTTATCTCAACATCGGGAAGGGCTTTTTTTATTCTCCA
>CAYOTE010000275.1:0-2714 GCA_964406785.1 uncultured Clostridia bacterium | reverse complement strand
TTTTTAATTTAAAGAATATATTACCGTATTGGAAGTAATATCTCGCTTCGATGTTTTTTATTCTTTGCTTTTTTTCTTCTCTTAATTTTATAGTCTCTGTAGAAGGCATTGGGTCTTTTTTATTTTCTTCATCAGAAAAATATCTATAAAGTATATATCTGTACTTATAATTATCAATAGCTGCTTTAGAATTTATCAATGCTTCGTTAAGCATGTTTTTTTTTAACATAATATTTGCCAAAAGATAATGAGCTTCACTGTATTCCGGCATCCTTCTTAAGCATTCTTCTATTTCTTTTTCAGCTTTTTTATACTTACCTTTGTTATAATAAGTTTGAGCCTTCAATAATTTTGGACGTGCCCTTTGAAATCTACTTATCAATCTTTGTGTAACCGGATAAATGTTGGTTGCCAGCAGTAAAAATAACACCAAAAATAAAGAAAATAACTTTTTCATAATAAAACCTCCTATGTCTCATTTCATTATCATGTCTTGCATGATTAATACATTACAACTGCAATTTTAATGCCAAGTGTTACCATAAAAAATGTCCTAAAAACAAGACGATAAACACAATTACTGTCCCATTATCAGGACTTTAAAACCATTAAATATGCATAAAATTACCAAATCCTTTCACAAATTTGGTAATTTTATATTAATAAGTATCAGTTATTTGGTATGTATGTCCTGATTTATCTTTAATTGTTAGTTTAATTATCACCTTATTGGGAACTGTATTATTTAGCAAAGAAAATTTAACAAATCCAAAAAAGTTAAAAAATCCTGTTGTAATAATTTCATCAGTCATATCCGTTTTTTGAGTACCGCAAGCAAAACTATCATAATTGGACTTAGACATTGACAATAGTAAAACCGAATCACTGTGAAAATCTAATTTCCAATCATCAATTGCACCTGAAATCTTAGAAGTATTTTGTAAAATGGTGCTTATCTTTATAGAAAGAGCATTGGATTTTTTATCACTGCATATCGATTTAAGGAACTCTTTTTCTGTGATTCGTGCTTGAATATTACTATGTATTTCTACATTGGAGTCGCCTTTGCATGTAGAAAGGCTACTCGTAAAAATAAACAAAACTAACGTTAAGAACGCAAGCCTTATAATGTTAAATTTCATTTTATATAAAGCCTAATGCTTTAATGATTTAATAAGTGATTTAACTGCCGGTGCATTTGGGGAATTAGGTTCAAGCTCCAAAAATTTTTTAAACATTGCAATAGCTTTTTTCATATCACTCTTATTTAGATAGGCGTAGCCTATTTTTATGTATGGAGTTCCCCATGTTGGTTTAAGCTTAATTGCCATCTTATAATACTTGATTGCCTCATCTGTTTTATGATTATTAAAATTAATTTCGGCAACATTATATGCCAGAGTTTCGTCTTTTGGGTTCAACTTGACTGATTTTTTAAAGTATTCACTGGCTTTTTTCATATCGTTCTTTTTTATATACATTCCGCCAATTATTCCATAAACCTGTGCTACAACCTGTACGTCTTTTTTTTCTAAGGCTATTTTTATTCCACTATTATAATTTTCTAATGCCTTGTCATCTTCCTTCTTGTTGCGGTAACAGTCGGCTATTTTAAATATAATCTGATAAAGATCAGCTTTTTTTGCAAGCACATCCTTATAAATAATCAATGCCTTGTCATAGTTCTTTGTACGAAATAATTCTTCGGCTTCTTTTAATTTACTTCCCAAATTATTTTTTGTAACAACTTTTTTAGATGGTTTTCTCAATACAACTTTAACTGACGGGGTTCTTGTTAATTGAGTAACCCGAACAATATTTGTGGATGGTACATATCCTTCCATTGTAGTATTTATAGTAAAGGTACCTGTACCTAAGCCTAAAAAACTCCACTTACCCTTAACATTGGATTTAGTTTCAAATTTAGTCACCTTATCTTCATGTACTATCTTTACTAAGACACCTTCAAGGGGCTTTCCTGATTCATCTACAACATAACCGCCTAAACGTCCCTTTCCTCTACCAAAGGATTGTGCAAAGGTGAATGAGGCAGCAATAAATATCATACAAATTATAATTAAAGCTTTTTTTGTTTTTGTCATAATTATCTCCTTTCGAGATTATACATTATTCATAATGTACAATCAAGATATAAATATAAAAATATTATTTGTTATTTATATCTTGATTTTTTAATAATTCCTTTGCCTGTGGTCTTATCCGAAATTTTTATTTCTATTTTACATATACCCATATCGGTAGGCAGTTTAATTTTTTCTTTTATGCTAAACTCCGTTGGAAGTTTTTTTATATCCTCTTTATTTAAGCTTATTTTAATTTCTTTTTTTATATTTTTAATTTCGCTCTTATTGTTGAAAATTTTTACTTGTAAAATTAAAACGCCTAAATAATTATTTTTTATCTTATGAAATACAATGATATTATAGGGTATCTTTGCATCAATCAAGATTGTCATTGAGCCTGTTTTCGTGATTTTAATCTTTCCCGCTAAGGTTTTATTCCAAGCCTTATACGTGGGAGTTAACGCTTTTTCTGCCTTTATAATTTGTTGAAGGTAAGACAGGCTGGGGTAGGTTATTTTATAATCACCGTTGTCATGCTTATCAATAAAAACAATGGGAAACATACCATAATGCCATATTTCAACAGGCGGCTCGTAAAATGAGTATCCAGTTGGATATATTTCTCTTTGA
>CAYOTE010000274.1:0-2722 GCA_964406785.1 uncultured Clostridia bacterium | reverse complement strand
AAGATTAATAGCCAAAGGTAGAGATGAAGGAATAAATCTTGGAATGAAAAGAGGAAGACAAGAGGGAATTCATCTTGGAATAGAAAGAGGAATGGAAAGAGGAATAGAAAGAGGAATAGAAAGAGGAATAGAAAGAGGAATAGAAAGAGGTAAACTTGAAAGAGATAAAATGCTTGTAAAGAATATGATTAATCAGGGAGTAGAGATTGAAGATATTTCAAAATTTACAGGATTGAGTAAGGAAAAAATTGAAAAGATAATAAAAAACAGTTGAAAGTAAAAAAACAGTCGAAAGTTAAAAGTAGCAAGTTTCAAGAAAAACAATCAAAGCCTTTTAAGAAATCCAACAGGATTTATAAAAAAAATTCCACCAGCCTGTAGCATGGGGCATGAGGCTTGATGCAACATCATGGAGCTTGATGCAAAAAAAAGCTACCGTAGTGGGTTTTGTCTGCAATAGCCTTAGGAAGCTATCAAAGAAAAATGATTATCGTTCCGTAGGACAATTTTTGACTGTTTGAGTATTGCTCTTTATACGAGTTGTAAAATTGAGATAATCATTTTTCTGTTTAGTACAGCGAACGGGCTATTGAAGATAAAACTTGCAGAGGTTAGAGTCTGTGGTAAAAGACAATTATTGTTAGGCGGTTTACCGATTAATTGATGAATTCTATTATAGATATTAATAATATATTATATGGTTCTTTTTGTGGATATTTTAGAATATTTTTATGTGTTGTTTTATGAGGGAATGCGGGAATTTGACAAAAACTTTAATGGGGTTTAAAATAGTTTAATGAGGGTTAAAATATATTACTGAGGTTATAGAAAATGAAAGAGGCTATAAGAAATTTTATTATTGATAAGGCAAAGCATATTTTTGAGAAGAAGGGGTTTAAGGATACTACTGTTGAGGATATTGCCAAGGCTTCTTCAATATCTATTCCTACCGTTTATAATTATTTTCCAAGTAAGAAGGATATTTTTCTTGATGTTATAAAATCAATTGACAGTCAGCTTGATGAGGAAATTGCTCCTATTTTTTATTCAGAAATGGGTTTTTTGGATAAGATTGATAAATTACTTGAAAAGTTAATAGAGTTTGTTAGAAAAAATAAAGAGATAGTCAGGATAGCTTTTTTTGATTCGGAGACTTTCTCCAATATGGCTCAGTGCGATGGCAGTGATTTATTAAAAAATAAGAGAAAACGTCTTTCTAAGCTTGTTGAATTTTTAAAGGAAGAGCAGAAAAAAGGTTCGCTTGTGTATGGGGTTAGTAGTGAGAGTATCAGTTTATTTTTAATGGGAGTAATGCATGAGTTGTTCTTTGAAATAATTTTTAAAAAAGAGGAACTTAATCCTGAAAAATTAAAAGATGATTTTATGATAGTGTTAAAAAGAGGAATTATAAAAAATATATAAGAGGGAAAAAATCAGTATGGTAAAAAAATTATTAATTATCTTATGTTTGTTTAGTTTTGTGTTTGTATTGTCGGCATCACCTGTAAGGTATATATCTTTAAAGAAAGCTAAGAAAATGGCTCTTAAATTTAATACCGATGTTAAGAACGCAAAAATTGATGTGCGTATTGCCAAAAAAAAGATTTGGGAGACAACTGCAATAGGTTTGCCTCAGGTTAGTGCAAAGGTTGAATATCAGGATATACCTAATATTCCGACAACCCTGATACCTGCAAAGATGTTTGATCCGAATGCAGAGGATGGAAAGTTTATGGAAATGAAATTCGGAACACAGCATAATGCAAGCCTGTCCTTGACTGTAAATCAATTAATATTTAAGGGTGGTTATATTGTAGGTTTGCAGGCTTCAAAGGTTTATTTAAAGCTTTCGGAAGATTTATTGAAAAAATCGGAACAGGATGTTAAAGAGACTATTGCCAACACTTATTACATGATATTATTGGCTGAGGAAACCGAAAAAATACTTATTAAAAGTATTGATAATATAAAAAAGACCCTGTATGAAACGACAGAGTTGTATAAGTCAGGATTTCTTGAAGAAACGGATGTTGATCAGATAAAACTCTCAATAGTGTCTCTTAAAAATAATTTAAGTTCCATTAATAGACAAAAAAATATATCTTACAGATTATTGAAATTTCAAATGGGTATATCCCTTGATGAGGATATAAAATTATCCGAGACTTTAGATATGTTTATTAATCCCATTATTGATAAAAGAATATCCTTAGATGATTTTAAAATTGAGAATTACATAGATTATATTATGTTGGATACTCAAGAGATATCTAAGAAATTATTATTGAAAAACGAAAAGTCTGAATTTTTACCAACTATTTCGGCTTATTTTTTGCAAAAATCAAGTGCAATGCGTGATGAATTTAATTTCTTTAAAAAGTCTGATGATAAGTGGTTTTCATCAACGGTCATAGGCTTAAATATTGCCATACCCATATTTGATTCAGGACTAAAATTTGCAAGAGTCGGGCAGGCAAGTCTTGAGCTTAAAAAGGCAAGAAATGCAAAATTAAATGCTAAGAAGGGATTGAATGTTCAGTGGGAGAAGGCAAGGTCTGTATTTATTGATGAGTTAAATAAGATAAAGAACACAAAGGAAGGTGTATTTCTTGCTAAGAGAGTTTTTGATAATAATAGAATTAAGTACAAGAAGGGAATTGTATCCAGTATGGATTTAATTCAGGCTCATAATCAGTATTTGAATGCCGAGTCTAATTATATA
>CAYOTE010000273.1:0-2739 GCA_964406785.1 uncultured Clostridia bacterium | reverse complement strand
AGCATCACAAAAATAGGTAACTCAAAGATTGAAAGCAATATCAAAATCACTATAATAAAAACAGCTATTTCCGAATTTAACGACTCCGAAAGCTTAATAATAGTACCAAACTGTTCAATGTTTTTATCAAATAAAGCTGAAACTATATTCATTATCGAGCCAAGTGCAATAACTGTTCCAACCAAAAAGCCAAATGAGGCAAGCGTTCTATTTATTCTACCCTTAGGAACATAAAACAGGAAGCGAATTGCCATAACCAAATAACCTATAACCATAACAAAGACTAATAATCGTTCAGATATAATTCCAATTTTTTGAGTTTTTTCAAAGGCAGTTAGAATAAAAGAAAATGAACTCCACGCAAAGGCAGTTGTTACCATTATTGCAAAAAAGGCAACGATAATTTTAATATTCGTTTTTAAAGGCTCTTTAATATCAAAGTTTAGCGATAATGAAAGATGCTTTCCCTCTCTTGTAGTTATCATACCGCCTAAGAAGGTAACAATTAACACGAGATAATGCGTGTACTCGGTAGAGCCGGAAACTCCGGTCTTAAAAAATTTCACGGCAATTACATTTGAAAAGGGGAAAATAGCAAGAAGAATTAAGGCCGTATACGCAATAAAATTTTCCGTCTTGTTAAATAGGGAAATAATTTTCTTAATCGGCATTTTTCTTTCTAAACTCATTTAGATAAATCTTAATCTTGTCATAAATTTCTCTTGAAAATGACTTCCCAATGAGGTATTTCACAGTCTTATCAGCTTCTGAATACCACTGTTCCATTGTCTTTTTATCTATCTTATTTATTTTAAGTCCGTTCTTTACCATAGTTTTAATTGCTTCTTTTTCAAGATTTTTTGTCTCAAGATATAATTTTTTTGAAAGTTTTTTCCCCGCAATTAAAAGCTCGGGTTTTATATTATCCGGTATTCTCTTCCAAACCTTATTACTAAGTACAATTCCACCGTACAGAGGTGCAACCTTAACTGAAGCAAGATTCGGAGCCAAGGCAAAATACTGTCCGGAAGCTGCAACAAGAGCCGGTAAATAAAAAGCATTAACCATTCCACTCTGTAAAGCCATCATCAAATCTTTTAATTCATTGGGTATAACCTGATAGCCGGAACGTTTCCAAGCCTGTTCCATCTTAGGCTCTCCCGTTGCAAACGACAATTTATGTTTTTTTAAATCAGCCGGTTTAAGAACAGGGTTCTTTGTAAAAAACTGAACCCAACCGGCCATAGACCATATCAAGACCTTATAACCACGTTCTTCAATTTTCTTTTCAAAATACGAATCCATCTTACCGGTAACATACATAAGTTCTTCATCCGACTGTATAAGAAAAGGAATGCTTAGCACATAAAAGTCGGGATAGATACTGGTTATTCCCCTATTTGTAAAAACAGCACCGCCGAGCGTACCTATCTTCATCTTCTTAATCATAGCCTTTTCACTACCGGCAATACCACCGGGATAAATTTTCACAATAATTTTTCCATTGGAAATTTTTTTCCAATTCCTTGCCATATCTTTTAAAGCCTTATCCCATGGAGACCTTGCCGGAGCAATACTACCTATTTTTATAGTCAACGAAAATATTGTCTCAACAAAAAGACCTAATATCAATATAAAAATTATTTTTTTTTTCATCCTTACTACTCCTCTTCTTTTACGCCGGTTTCAATAAATAAATCGTCTATATGATTTAATAACCACTTAGCCTTTCTTAAATTCAATGTATTAACCAATATATTCTCAGACGATTTTTTCAAGTCAAAATCTATAACCTTTTTTAAGACCGCTTTAAATTCTTTCAAATTTTGCGTATCAATTAAAACAGTTGATGCATATGAAATTAAGGGAGATGTACTCTTACCCTTAACACATTCCATAGCCTTTAGAAACTCCTCTTTTGCCTTCTTCTTATTACCACCCATATAATCCGGTAATGAACCGTAATAAGATATATAAAACTCATGAATTGCACCGTTTTTATACTTACTATTTAATCTATTAACTGCCGACATTAAAGCCGAAGCATCGGGCAAGGTTATACCGAGTTTCATATCAAAGGGATCTATGGCAAATGCACCAAGCCATCCTGCCGCTCCCCAATAAAGAAAGGGTACATCTTTTTTTTTCATCTTTGACAAGGCTAATTTATATTTTTTATTTTTTAAATTCATTAAAAAACCCGGATACTGCCTGTCTAATCCTTTCAGGAGAATGTCTCTTCCTCTTAAATAAAGATTTTTAGCTCTCTTCATTAAAAATTCCTGTTTAAGATGTTCCTCATCCGAAAGCATTGAAGCCGGCACATATAAAAAAGCATTCGCATACATTATATACAAACTCCCCGTTTGCAAAATCAGTCCTCTGTGATTTGGGATTGAGGATAAAAGTGTCTCGTACATCTTTATGGCAAAGGGAAGAGCATCCGCAACAAGCTCAGGGTCGTTATCTCCTGTAAAAACAGTAGAACTTCCTTCCCCCGTCATGGCATTTGCAACACTATTCATTGCCATCTTTTTTATTGAACACCCCGCCAATACGGTAATAAGCAATATCAACATAATCCACAATTTATTTTCCCTGTTGCCCATCTCAACTCCTATAAAAAACAAAGAATAATTTTATCATAAATTACTTAGATAATCCATAAAATAATTATTAAATTGGCTTCCCTAAAAAAATTCGTGGGTAAATTTTTTCCATGGCAAGTCAGCAAGCGTG
>CAYOTE010000272.1:0-2756 GCA_964406785.1 uncultured Clostridia bacterium | reverse complement strand
GAGCATGCATGCATTGTTACTTACTTAGTGCTCTTAAACAAGAAGTGAGATTAATATAACTAAGTAACCCACCAATACAGGATGAAAATATGTTTATCTAGGAAGAGAAACTCACAATAACGCATTAAGATTTATGAGATTGTATGTATAAAACTAAATACAAAATATTATAGCAGTTTTAAATGCGAAAACAAAAATTGATAAATACTTAAATAGATTATAAAAAAAGGGGAAAAAATGAAGAAATTATTTATTATATTAAGTGTGATAGGTTTGGTCGGGTTGTTAATTAACTGTGGTGGAGCAAAGGACGGAACTGTTAAAGAATTAAAAAATGAAATATCAAAAAAAAAAGGTACGATTGATAGTATAAGAAAAGAAATAAAAGTTTTAGAGAGTAATATTACTAAAAAAACTCCAAAGGATAAGAGAAATGATAGTAGAGTTTTGGTTAATGTTAAGAAAATTAAGTATGAAAAATTCACACATTATATAAGTCAAAACGGTTCTATTGAGGCTGTAAAATCCGCCTTTATAAGTCCTGAAATGAATGGACAAATAAAAAAGATTTTAGTAAGAGAGGGTGAGCTCGTTAAAAAGGGAAGGTTGCTCATAAAGTTAAATTCAAGTGTAATAGAAAGCAGTATAAAAGAGGTTAAGACAGCCTTAAAATTGGCAACAATAATATTTCATAAACGAGAGGGCTTGTGGAATAAAAAAATAGGCTCAGAGGTACAGTATCTTAGTGATAAAACTAATATGGAATCATTGCAGAATAAATTAGATACCTTAAAAGCTCAATTGGAAATGTCAAGAATTAAAGCTCCGATTAATGGTATTATTGAAACAATTTATTCGAAAGAGGGAGAATTAGCCACACCCGGAAGACAACTTATTGAACTCATTGACCTTAGGAAGGTATATATAAGAACGGATGTATCGGAACAGTATCTTCCGGCTATACGAGAGGGAGACTGGGCAGGTTTAAAATTCCCGTCATATCCGAATATTAAAATTGAGGCTAAGGTTTATTTGGTCGGTAATAGTATAAATGTAAAGAACAGAACTTTTAAACTTAAAGTTTTAATAAATAATACTAAGGGTAAATTAAAGCCTAATAATATTGCATTGATTAAGCTTATTGATTATTACTCAAATGAAGCTATTATTATTCCTTCAATAATAATTAAGAGGGATATAAGGGGAGATTATGTGTATATAGTCAATGAGGATAATGGAAAAGAAATTGCAAAAAAACAGTACATTAAGATTGGACTTTCCGAGGGGAGTAATACTATGGTTCTAAGTGGATTGAATATTGACGACAATCTTATAGTGAAGGGCTATAATATGGTTAAAAACGGGATTGAAGTTAAAAAAGATAATACGGGTACGGTAGTATATGAACAAAATAAGGTTCAAAAAATAAATAATTAAAAAATTTAATATTAAATAGGAATAATAATGGATAAAAAAAAGAGTGAGAAAAAAATAATAAGGGAGTTTAAGCTTACCACTGCGGCTTTGAAAAATAAGAATACTGTTTTTCTAATTACAATACTGCTTGTACTGTTTGGTATGTTTGCCTATAATACGATGCCTTTAGAGATGTTTCCAGAGGTTAAAATACCCAATGTATTCGTTAAAACCGTTTATCCCGGTAATCCGCCGATTGATATAGAGAATCTTATTACAAGACCCTTGGAAAAAGAGTTGCACTCAATAAAGGGAATAAAAAAATTAAAATCTACATCGACTCAGGACAATTCTGATATTACAATAGAATTTAATACAAATGTAAATATAGACAAGGCGTTACAGGATGTAAAGGATGCAGTTGATAATGCAAAAAGTGAACTTCCTGAGGATTTAACTATGGATCCTATGGTAATTGAGATTGATGTTAATGAGTTTCCTATAATAAATGTTAATTTGTCGGGTGATTTCGGGCTTAATGAGTTAAAGGAGTATGCCGAATATCTTGAAGATGAGATTGAGAGTTTTACGGAAATATCAAAGGTTGAGATTAAGGGACTTGATAAGAGAGAAATCCAGATAAATATTGATCCCTTTAAATTAGCGGCAAATGAATTAAGCTTTCAAAATATTGAAGATGCCATTGTCTTCGAGAATATATCAATATCAGGTGGAGATTTAATTGTTGACGGTACAAGTAGGACAATTAGAACAATCGGTGAATTTAAGAATATGGACGAGATTCGAAATATTATAGTGAAACATGAAAAGGGTAATATCGTCTATTTACGTGATGTTGCCAAGGTTATTGACGGTTTTGAAGATCCTCTGACCTTTGCAAGATTAGACCATGAGCCTGTAGTCTCGCTTCAAATTGTAAAAAAAAGCGGTGAAAATCTCTTGGATGCAACCGATAAAATATTTGCTCTTCTTGCTTCGGCTAAGGCGAGTGGTGCTATTCCTGCCAATCTCAAGATTACAACGACAAATGACCAATCGGATAAGGTTAGAAGTATGGTCGCAAATCTTGAAAATAGTATAATAATGGGTGTGATTTTTGTTGTTTTGGTTCTGTTTTTCTTCTTAGGATTTAAAAATTCACTCTTTGTAGGGATGGCAATTCCAATGTCTATGTTCCTATCCTTTGTTACATTGAGTTTATTAGGTTCTTCAATCAATATGATGGTCCTTTTCGGATTGGTGTTGGCTTTGGGTATGTTAGTTGATAACGGTATTGTTGTCGTTGAAAATATTCATAGATTTATTGATCAGGGCTATCC
>CAYOTE010000271.1:0-2803 GCA_964406785.1 uncultured Clostridia bacterium | reverse complement strand
TTATTGACTGAATACAAAAAAAGGTATAGAGTAATATTTATTGTTAAAAAATATAATTAATAATGGAGGTTATTATGTCAAAAATTGATCTTTCACTTTCCAATTTGGATAAGTTATTTCCAAGTAATTTTAGTCAGGAACAAATTGCCAAGGCAAAAACAACTTTTTTAAAAGAAGTGTCATACTCCACACATAAGTTTTACGGTGGTAAGATGGCAACCATTCCTAAAGCAGGAATTTACGGATTTAATTGGTTTAATGCATGGTACACCCCCGGTGTTTCAAAAATATCAACCTCAATTAGAGATAATAACGACGAATCATTTGTTCTTTCTAACAGGGGAAATCTTGTCGCTGTTGTTTCCGATTCAACAAGAGTCCTTGGAGATGGAGATTGTACACCTTCGGGCGGTCTCGGAGTTATGGAGGGAAAAGCATTTCTTATGAAGTACCTCGGAGGAGTTGACGGAATAGCATTATGTGTTGACAGCAATAATAAAAAGGGAGAACACGACCCTGATAAGATAATTGAATTTGTAAAGATGTTACAACCAAGTGTCGGTGCAGTTAATCTTGAGGACATATCACAACCCAACTGTTATAAGGTTTTAGATACATTAAGAGAGGAGTGCGATATTCCCGTTTGGCATGATGATGCACAGGGAACAGGCTCGGTAACGCTTGCAGGCTTAATAAATGCACTTAGAATTGCAAATAAAGATATATCAAAAGTAAGAATAGTATTTCACGGAGCCGGTGCTTCAAACACAACAATTGCAAGATTAATAATGTCCGCAGGTGCAAACCCGGATAATATAATAATGTTTGATTCAAAAGGATCATTACATAAAGAGAGAGAAGATATTAAAGCTGATCATAGATTTTACAGAAAATGGGAAATTTGCGAAAAAACAAATCCCAATAAAATTAAAGATATTGAAACGGCAATGAAGGGTGCCGATGTAATTATTTCACTAAGTACACCCGGACCTGATGTAATTAAAGGTTCTTGGATTAATAGTATGGCTGATAAATCAATAGTCTTTGCCTGTGCCAACCCCGTACCTGAAATATATCCGTATGCAGCAAAAGAAGCGGGTGCCTATATAGTTGCAACGGGCAGAGGAGATTTCCCTAATCAGGTAAATAATTCGCTTGGCTTTCCCGGTATTTTAAAAGGTGCTCTTTCAATCAGAGCTAAAAAAATTACAGATGAGATGGCTATTAAGGCAGCATATTCAGTTGCAAATTTTGCCGAAAAGAAAGGTATTAGCCCCGATTATATAATGCCGACGATGGATGAAACGGAAGTATTTGCGAATGAGGCGGCTGATGTTGCAATGGAAGGTATTAAAAACGGAGTTGCAAGAATAGAATATACATGGGACGAGGTATTTAATAATACTTTAAAGGGTATTAATCATGCCAGAAAATCGGTAGGATTATTAATGGATAACGGACTCATAAAAGAACCCGATCAGAAATTACTCACAGATGCCCTAAAGATAGCAATAGACTCAGTAAGTTAATTAAAATTTAGGTGTTTTACAGATTACCTTGCATTTTTAGTTAAAAGTGCAAGGTATTATTTAGTATTTAGGATATTGTTGCTAATAGTTTTTCGTACTCTTTTTGACTTATTTCCCATTTATTATAATTAGCCTCTAATTTTTTTTGTATATCGGATATTTCTTTTTGCAGTGCAACCAAGAGTTGTTTATCGTCGTAGGTTTTATTGTCTGATAATAAGGTTTTTATCTCATCTTCCCTTGTTTCAAATGCAATTATTTTTTTTTCAATTTCAGAGATTGTCTTTGTTAAGATATTTCTCTCTTTGCTGATTCTCTGTCTTGCCAATGCTTCCAATCTTTTTTTTTCTTTTTTGTCAATTGAGATATCTTCGTCTTGATTATTGATTAGATTATTGATTAGATTATCATTCTTATTATCTGTTTTAGGGCTTTTAAGTTTAACATTATCTCTTTTTTTGAGATAATATGAATAATTGCCGGTATATTCATTTAATTTATGATCTTTAATTTCTATTACCTTGGAAACTATCCTGTCTAAAAAGTATCTATCATGAGATATAAGGATTAATGTACCGTTATAACCTATCAATGCTTTTTCGAGTGCTCTTTTAGACTCTTTGTCGAGGTGGTTGGTTGGTTCATCCATTATAAGGAAATTTACAGGTGATATTAATATTTTTGCAAGCGAAACTCTTGCCTTTTCGCCTCCTGATAAGACTGCTATTTTTTTGTTAATATCGCTTCCCTTGAATTGAAATAAGCCTAATATATCTTTTATCTTAGGAACTACGTTTATTGCCGCTGTTGATAAAATTTCTTCATAAACCGTGTTATTAAGATTGAGAGCATCCACTTGATGCTGTGCATAATATCCTATTTTAACCTTTTCTCCAAGCTCCATATGTCCGGCAGAGGGCTTTATTTGGCTCGCAATTAATTTTGTCATTGTTGTCTTACCGGCACCGTTTACTCCGACAAGAGCAATCTTTTCCTCTCTGTAAAGCTCAAAATTCATATCTTGCAATACCCAATCTTTATCATATTTAAATGAGGTGTCCTTTAGAGAAAGAACATTATTATAACTTTTTTCACTAACAGATATTTTAAAATTAAATGTATGCTTTTTTTTTATTGGTGGCAACACCTCAAGCTTTTCGAGCTCTTTTATTCTACTTTGCACCTGCTTTGCCTTGGTTGCCTTATACCTGAACCTTCTAATATATTTCTCCAGTTTATCTCGCTCTTCATTTTGTTCTTTCCAGCGTTTTTCC
>CAYOTE010000270.1:0-2852 GCA_964406785.1 uncultured Clostridia bacterium | reverse complement strand
TATATAAGGCGTCTGTAACGAGTACCACATACCCGTCTCCATATAAACCGGTAAGCCTGAAAATTTCTCACCTTTAAAATACTTAACAAGTGAGACTCCTTTAAAAAAGTCTCTTTTTCCCATTCCTGCCAACTCAAGTATTGTAGGACTTATATCAATATCCCTTGCCGTATTAACAATTCTTTTACCTTTAAAATCATCAAAGGGAGAATATACGCCAAATGTCATACTATTTGAAAACTCGCCTCTAAGGTGATCTCCATGCCCTACTCCAAGTCCATTCTCATAAAGACTCTCACCATGATCCGACATAATGATAATAATTGTATTTTTTTCTAAATTACTTTTTTTTAAAAAATTTAACATATCGCCAAGATTATCATCAAATAACTTTGTTGCCGAGTCATACATACCTATGACCTGCTCTTTATCTTCCTTAGGTAAGTCAAACCCAGAGTATGCCTTTATCATATCATCTTTACAATATTTATGCTTTTCCGCATATCCTTTTTTTTCATACAACTTATAATACGGATATTTCGTAGCATACGGAAAATGATTATTAGAACTGAAGGCTAAAACAAAAAACGGCTTCTTCTTTTTAACGGCATTTTTTATAAAGGATTTTGATTGTTCCGTTACGTAATAAGGGTCAATATTTAGAGGCATTCCCGACATTTGAGGATAGAGTACTCTCCCAACGGGATTAATAAGGACGCCAAGTAAAAAATAATGAATTTCCAAACTTCTCTGTTTCAAAATATTTTTTATTGTTAAATGAGGTGTAATATTATTTTTAAAGCCAAAATCAATTCTGGAAAATATATCACCGGCAAAATCACTGACAACCGATGTCTCATATCCCTCTTTATTAAACTCCTTTATCAATGTCTTCCAATTTTTTTTGATATCTCTATTGAGTGGAAACATATGTCTGACCTTGTGAGTAATGGGTAAGGTTGATGTAAAAACAGATGTCCAAGACGAAAAAGTTCTTGCAAGCGAAGCCTTAAGATTGATAAAATTAACTCCCTTAGAAAATAATTTATCTATATTAGGCGTTTTTCTAAAATAGCCGTTATACGAAATACTCTTAGGACGTAAAGAATCGGTTGCAAAAATTAAGATATTGGGCTTATCTGTTTTTATATGAGTTTTTTTTGGTATTACTTTAAAATTATATATAAGGAGAAATGATATCAATAACACGATAAACGTTTGATAATATCTCTTATTTCTAATCCCGATAAACATTAGAACAGCAATGAAAATTATATAAATATAAGCCATGGAAAGATAATCCGTTATGAAAATCTGAAAATATTTTAAAAAAGAACTGTGATTGTATAATTGTTCCTTAAATAATTGAGGAAACATCTTTACACCTCTTATCCAAAATACAAACCATACAATAAAGTTAAAACCAAATATCATTCTTTTTCTCTTTATTGCAAGAAGTATTGAAAATAATAGTATTACAGTCCCAAACAAAAAATAGGTTAGAAGTATCTTTAGATTATATGAAATAAGAAACCAAAAATAATGAGAAAACACATACTCCTCAATTTTTTTATCCGTTGCCCCCATATACGAAAATTTAAGATACATAATAAAAGATACGATAAAGAGTATTAACGCAAAACTAAAACTTGTATATAAATTCTTCTTATATTTTTTTAAATCCAGACTAAACTTAATCATTTTAAACCTTCTTATTTTTTCTCTAATTGTTTGAATATATTCAAATATTTATTTTCAATTACCGACCATGAATAATTTTTCTTAAAAAATTCTATTCCGTTTACGCCCATTTTACTTTTTAATTTTTCATCTTTTAAAAGTAATAAAATAATCTCTTTAAACTCACTGTAGTTTTCATACCATAATCCTGCATTACTTCGCTTACACTGTCCCTGTAAAACTTCTGTTTTACCGTTGGCAACAACAGGCTTTCCTAACGCCCACGCCTCAAGAGATACCATAGAGAGAGATTCATACTGTGAAGGAATTATTAAAAATTCAGCACCGTATAGTCCATCAAACTTTTCTTGATTAGTAACAAACCCAATATATTTTATATTTTTATGTTCGGGTATTTCTATTACGGATTTTCCCATTAAAACAAGAGTAAAATCTGCCTCTTTTTCCCTTAAAAGACGTAAATAATAATCCAAGACTTGAGGTACTCCCTTATTTTCATCTAATCTTCCTATATATACAAAATATTTTCCATCTATGTTAAATTTATCTCTAAAAGAATCAGGATAAAAATTTTCAGGTATTTCAGAGCCTACACCAACAATATCCGATAGTACATCAACATTATTCATTATTTTTTCTATGATTATTTTTTCTTCGACCGAATTATAAATAATTGCCTTTGGCAAATTGAAAAAATCTTTAAAAAGTCTTAAATATAAAACCTCATCATGCTCGGCAGTTGGTACTAAAATACTCTTATTAATAAAAGTCTTAACACCGTAATAGGAATGATAATATCTAAATGAGAAAAATATAATATGTTCAAACTCATTTTCACGTCTCTCTATATCTGTAATCATATCAGGAAGCAAAGGTCCTTCTTCCTCAATCCATTTAATTTCATCTTCAAGAGAATGTTCTTCATCATAAATTTTTTTTTGTATTTTTCCAAATATTTCCGGCTCTCTTTCTTTAGCAACTCTATATCTGTTAATTTTGATACCGTTAATCAGTTCGGAAGATTTATTATAATGATGTTTCCATGTTACATAATCAATGGCGGTGGATGTAAAAACCTCTATATCTACATATTTTGAAAGTTTTTCTGCAATTAGTCTGGCATGATACTCAGCACCACCGTTAATCTCAAT
>CAYOTE010000269.1:0-2855 GCA_964406785.1 uncultured Clostridia bacterium | reverse complement strand
TAAAAATACCTTCTATAAGTATAAGTGGACTTAAAACTTATACATATGATGTTGAAGCTAAGGATATAGATAAGGATTCTATCAGTTATGAATTAGAGGGGGATATACCGTCTGGAATGAGCATTAATGTATATACCGGGAGAATAACGTATAATTTAACCGAAAAACCGGAAAATAATAAGTATGTTTTTAAAATTATTGCGTCTGATTCGGACGGCGGTAAGGATCAGAAAGAAATAACTCTCGAATTTAAAGAAAATAAAAAAAAGGATAAATAAATTATTCTGATATATTAAACTTTTTTCCTGTACTTGTTTTTGTCGGTACTGGAAAAAAGTTTGATAATTAGATGAAATTAAATAGGGTTAGATAAAATCAAAAAATAGGAAAATAAAATTGAAAAAAAACATTTTAATGATAGTAGTATTGATATTGATAATGATTGTAGCTTTTTTGGTAATTCAAAAGAAGGACTTGACTGAAGGGGACAAGCGTTTAGTTAAAAAAACAAATCATATAATAAAGAAAATTAAAGTTTTATATGATACGTTACCGTTTAAATCTGTACGGGTTTTACCCATACTAAAGGATGGTTTTAATCGTAGAACTTTTACTTTTACATATGATTGGTCGGTTAATGGTAAAAAAGTGGAGAATCCCAAACTTATGCTTGATAAAAAATATATTAAGAAAGGTTATAAGATATATTGTACGATAACACCGATAAAAGATAAAAAAGTATACCCATCTATGAGAACAGAGCTCTTAATTGTTCCTAACACTCCGCCTGTAATTAATTATAGTATACCTCCTACCTTTGATGATATGGGTAATTTCGTTTATTGTGTAAAGGCAACTGATGTAGATAATGACGAAATAAAATATTATCTGGTTGATGCGGATGATGATTTGAGCATAGACGAGGACTCGGGAGAGTTGACTTGGAATATCACCAAAGAAGAGTTAATAAATAGCTTTAAAAATGGCAATAATAAAAATAATTCTTATTATATGGGCTATGTTGTTAAAATTATTTTTAAGGTTGTTGACTCCGATGGAGCTGAAACATTGGGAAATATTGAAATAAACGGTTTAAATGGGGAAGAGTTTCACGAATAGTCTTATTCAATAATAACAAATCCTACTGCGTATTCCTTTGAATGTGAGATGGACAGGGATATTGATTTGAGTTTAAGCTTATTAAAAAACAGGAGTGTTTCTCCGCTTAGTTTTATCTCGGGCTTCCCTAATGAATCGTTGTTGATATCTATGTCTGTCCAACTCATACCGTTACGCCAACCCGTTCCGAGTGCCTTGAAGAAAGCTTCTTTCGAGGCAAATCTTGCTGCGTAATGTTGTGCCTTTTTAGTCTTTGATTCACAATATTTAATTTCGTTTAGGGTAAATATTTTATTTATAAATTTATTGTCTCGTTCAATTGAGGATTTAATCCTGCTTATTTCGATTATGTCAATGCCTGTTCCTCTTATCATAATTTTTATCCTTAAAATAGAGATGAGTTTTGAGTGTCTTTTAACAACATTTTTTAATTAATAGAGTTTTCTCTTAAGTTCTTCCGATAGCTTTGATAAGTCATTATCTGAAATCTTTTTATACTTATCAGGTAGAAGTGTCGGGTATGAGCAGTGTTGTGCCGCAATAAGTTCTTGAAATTTTCTCTCTTGTTTTATTGATTTACTAGCCTGCCACTCGTTTAAAACTTGTAACGGACTTATATTTTTTTCTTTTTTTCTAATAGCCAAGACTTCCGCAACGAAATTCCTATAATCTCTTGCCGAGTAATAATCGGTTTTAATTAGTATTTGTTCAAGGGCTTCATTATCAATAATAATTTTTTTTCTCTTAAACATCTCCTTTATAAATAATTTCCTTTCCTCTCCCTCCAAATCAAAAATTGGTATCTGTACGGGAGCTCTACTCTTAATATCGGGGTCAAGCTCATCGGGTCTCGAAGTCATTAATCCCCAGAGTACCTTACCAAGGTATTGAGGGTTACCCATCATTTTGATAATATTGCCGGCAAGTCTTTGCTCTGTTTGATGAGTTTTTGAAGAGTGAACGGAGCCAAATGCAGTATGAGCCTCGTCAACAAGAATGAGTATCTTGCCATAGGTTGAAATATGCCAACGTAGAAGTTCAAAAAATTTATCCGTTTCCCCAAAATAAGAGCCTCTTATACCTGCAAGCTCTACGACTACACGTCCTGATTTTGCAGCAAATGCCTCTAATTGAAATGTTTTTCCCGAGCCGTTGGGACCCGATACGAGAATTGCCGCAACTGCCGTTTCAACATCGTTACATCTTTCAAATACATTTGTAATTATTTTACCCGTTTCCTTATAACCTACAATATCTTTTGGGGAGTGAGACGGGTGCTTAATTCTTATAATATCACCAAGTTGTGCCTGTAAAATTGAGTTGACCTCATTAACTATGGTCGCTTTTTTAATTATTATTTTCTTTCTTGATGATACCTCTAATATATCCTTAATATGATTTATGGAGAGTCCGGCAGTATCAATGACAAACGCCTCTTTATTTTCTTCAAAACTGACCTTATTATCAGTATTAATAAAATTATTGACAAAGACCTCTCTTGCATCCTTGTCAGGGAGATTTATCTCTATATGAGTGCTATGGGGCAATGCAATTATTTTACGGTTTATTTCGGATTTTACCGAGTTAATTAGTATTATAAGCTCAGGGCTGTTTCTAAAATTCGGACTGTTTACTAATCCGAGAAAGGAGATTAAACATTGCTTATCAATGTCTGAAAGTCTGTCATAATTACCTGCCGGAAATAAAGAACCCGAGAATTGAATAATAATACAAAG
>CAYOTE010000268.1:0-2860 GCA_964406785.1 uncultured Clostridia bacterium | reverse complement strand
TAATTGAGAGTTTAAAAAAAAAATTTGAATATTTTAGTATATTAGCCCACGCCCCCTTCCTTGTCCCCTATTTATCAACACCCTTGACTTCAAAGTTACTAAAATCGGATAATTATTTATCTCAATTGGTATATAAAAAAAAAATATATTCTAAAAATTCTTTATATAATATTTCATTCGCAGACAGAGTAGAGACCAAATTTAAATATCTTAACAAATTATTATTAAACGAAAAAACTGTTGGGAACAAAGGCTTTTTTGATTATTTCAAAGAAAATGACACTTATAATTCGTTTCTTACCATATATAATTTGTTAAAAAAAGAACGAATTGAAGCTGAAGCGAATAATGAAATTAAAATGTCTTCTTATTTATTGAGTGACGAAAAAAAAATTGAGAATATATTATCAGAATTATAAATCAGGATTTTATATTTTTTAACAGTTTTTTTATATTATCTATATTACTGTTTCCGGCAGATTTTATAGCTTCAATGTTTTTTTTTTGAATTTGAAGAAAAATTTCTTTTCTGTATATTGATAAATTTTTTGGAGCATCAACCCCTATTTCAACAAAATTTTTCCCCGTCTTTAAAATCTTAATTTCTATACTATTACCAAGAATTATGCTCTCATCCTTTTTCCTATTTAAGACAAGCATCTTATTGATTCTCCTTTTTAAAAAAGGACTTAAATGCTCCATGTTTTATCAGAGATTCTTCTATATCATAATTATCATTGAGTAAAAGTACCTGTTTTGATTTTTTTGTTTTAATATTAATTACAATAGGTGCTCTAAGATTCACTGTAATATTTTCAATATTATTGGAAAAAACAACAATAGCCACAATAAAGAAATCACTGTCATCTTTTATACTTAAAGATTTAAGATCATCCTTTGATATTTCATAATTATATTCTTTATCAACAAAGAACGGATTAATAACTATCAAACTAAAATCCGGATCGTTAACTGATTGCAAATAACTGAAAGGTAGAAAATCTTCTTTTTCTATAAAAAGAAAATCTTTTTTATCCGTTATACCTATAAGACCCTCTTCAAATTTAATAATACTATCGTTTGAATATTCTACAGTTCCTAATAACTTTGATTTCAATTTCATTTCATATCCTCATAAATTACATTATATTATTTCATAGAATAAATTGTACACAATAAAACTTATTATTTCAACCCTGCGAATTGCCTCATAAAAAAACACTATTATAAGACTATAAGATATTTTTCTAATTCTAAGAATATTGTTATTCCAGTTATCGTAAAGAACACCTTCATAAGATAGTCTTATTAAAATTATAAGCCATTAAAGCTAACATTCTCAAAAAATAGGCTTGGTATTCTATATGAGGAATATAGATAAGGATCATTACCCACTTCCAAGAGTCTGTTAAATAGTTCTACCGCATTACCGGTTATGTTCATCTCGTTTACGGGCTTTGTCAATTCTCCGTTTTCTATCAAATTCCCACTAATACCGAATGAAAAATCACCGCTTGTACTATTGAAATTACCACCAAGAAAACTATTAACTAAAATCCCGCTATTAAGTCCCTTTATCATATCCAAAATATCACTCTTGCCCGATTTAAGACAAATATTTGAAGTAGAACCAGTCGTGGGAGAAAGATTTAATTTTTTAGCAAAATAATTATTGAGGAGATAATACTGTAATACGCCATCTTCGATTAGGACACGTTTTTTTGTCTTAAAACCGTCTGCGTCAAATAATTTTGAGCCTAAACCTCTCTTTATATAAGGTTCATCAATAATTGTAAGTTTATCTGAAAATATTTTTTTATCAAGTTTCCCATCTAAAAAAGTATTTTTATTCCACAATTTACTACCGGTAATTGATGATAAAATCATTCCTATTAACTTAGAAGCTACTCTATTGGAAACAATCATACTGTAATTACCCGAAGCAATCTTCTTTTGCCCTATCTTTGCCTCAGCCATTCTAACCGAATTCTCCGCAATTATGTCTAAATCGGGTGTATCCTCGAACATTCTTGTATATGAGTAAAACCAATCGGAAGGTAATGCTCCGCCCTCCCCTTTCACAACAACCTCCGAGCCTACGGAGAAACTCGTGCTAATTTTTTCACCGACAAAGCCGTTACTGTTTACCTTTATCATCTCAGAGAATGAATCTGAATAGGAGGAAGTAACCGACACGATATTTTTACTTATCTTTCTTGTTTTTCTTTCCAAGTCTATTGCAATCTTTTTCTTTGTTTCCGGTGTAATATCAAGATATTTTTTATCCTCTATTTCAATATCAAGAGGCTCCTCTTTCCAATATAACGAAGGCTCCGGTAATGCTCTGTACTCATCCTTATTTAATTGTTTCGTTAAATTAACGGACGTTTCTAAAAAGTTCTTCAATGACTCTTTATCAAAGACACTTGTTCTATTAACAGAGAATTTATCGTCAATATACAAAGACAGTGCAAGACTTGACTCCTCGGCTCCCTCTAAAAGGTCAATCTCACCCTTTCTCACCTCAAAAGAAGACTGTTTGCTTTTCGCAATTACAATAGATATCTCATCCACACCGTTTTTTTTGCCAACGGATATAAGCCAATCGGCTAAGTCTAATAATTTTTGATTTTTCATCTATTCCTGACTGGAAAAAACTTTCATCCAATGATCAACCTCATTGCTTGAGACTTCAACATCTATCTGCTTTTTGTTTTTTTCCACCTTATTATGTATCTTATATGTTCTTTTTAGCTCATAATAAAATTCTATTGAATTTATTGTTTTCACACCTTTTTTTTTTGAGAAAGTTTTTAATTCCCTATCTGATGAGATTAAAATAACATCTTTGAAGTTATTA
>CAYOTE010000267.1:0-2882 GCA_964406785.1 uncultured Clostridia bacterium | reverse complement strand
TTAAGTTGTCTAATAAAGATATATCCGCTTTATTTGTCGTATTCTTTTTTGAACGCTTTTTACTCATATCCCGCCTCTCATATATTCGATAACATAATCACCGGGAATATAACCGGAACCGACATTCTTAATCCAACCTTCAAGCTCTGCCGACCTGCAAAGCCTGTGCACATCAACACGGGGATAACCCGTCAACTTAACAATACCGCTCTGCCTCAAACCCGGATTTTCCAATACAACCTTAATAACCCGCGACATCTTAGTAGCTGTCTTCAAACTCGAATCCGTCAAATTTCTCTGCATTTAATCCTCCACTACATTATTAAGTTGTAAAAGCTGCTTCATCTCTTTTCTCATAGCGGTTATGTTTTTGAAACCGCTCTTAAATGTTGCCCACGCATGACTATCAACTTTCTTTTTTATTCGAAGGTTGATTTCGTCTTCTCTTATTATCGTAAATCCGGCTTTTATTATTTTCATCTGATCTTTCGCATTCATTATTCATCACCTAAAACTATCGAAGCCAAATCAAGGTTGATACTTTTCCAAATCCCTTCCTTGCCTTCCCTTTGCTGTATCCTTATATATGCCTTTGAACCGTGGATCGACCTTGCCTCGTCGATGAGTTCCATCGCCTTACGCCAATCCTTATTATCAATCTTTAATTTTCTTAATCCGAGAATTGACTTGACATTCATATTTCCCTTTTTATCCATTTCAAAAGCCCTGTCGATAATGGCAATAAGATTCTTATTCGCACCGGCTGACCATTTGATTAAAAGTTCGTCTATTATAGCCTTAGCCTGCATTAACCTCTCGTCAAAATCAATATATTCCTGTATATTCCTCTCAACCCTCTTATCAACGGTAAAATTGGATAACATTACATTACCCTTCCAATCCTTTCTCTTAACACTTCCGGCATTTGCCGAATACGCTAAAAATTCATCAATAGCAGCGGAAGTCCTTATCTTAAAATCCCTAAGCTTAGCTTCCAAGACAACAGCCTCTTTAAATATCTTCTCTACGACCTTATCCCTTTGCTTATCAATCTTCTTAACATAACCGACGGGAACGGAATTACCCTTACCGTCAACCCAAAAACCCTTCTTATCCTTCGTCGCCATCCTTTACCTCCTTTTATAAACTATTATAAAATTTAATTGCTTTTTCTAAATTATGAAAAATTTCATGTTTACTGTATTCATCCCATCGAACTATATAAGCTCCAACACATTTTTTTATTGAAAAAGCCATAATTAAACTTTTATCCACCTCTATGTTTTCATAAGAGCACAAAGTTCTTTCTATCATTTTTTCTTTTATATTGTTTATACTTAAAGTTTTTTTTCTCATTTCACCTCCTTTTCTAATCTTTTAATGTTATTTTTCATAAATTTAGTTATTTTTTTAAAACCAATTATTTCGTCTTCTGACTTAAACCCTCTACATTTACATTTTGCTGGATACATCTCAATTATTTTTCCGTCATTACTAATTTCCATTACCAGAACTACACCAAAAATATGTAACATTCTATTTACTACCCAAAATAAGCCTGACTTCCTAAATTCCAATAAACTCATTCTATTCATTTAAACCCTCCTTTTTTATATCATCTAATAACTGCCTATAATCCTTTAATGCTCTGTCTATTTCCGTGTCTTGCCATACTTTTGATTTAATTACATCGGGACAGGAAAACCCCGAATTTCGTATCATACATAATTCCGACTCATTCAATGTTCTAAAAGGTTTCATTCACCTAATCCTTTTATCCTATCGCCCATTACGCCTGCCTTTCCCTTATAATAAGTTGCCATATCAAGACAATAAGAACGGCATACTTTCATTGCATCTTTTATATTGCTGAACACCTCGCGAGGTTCGATAACTCCCGATTGCCCGTCAATTCTCTCAAAATACAAAAGCCCCGCATCCATTCCGGCAACCCTGACCGATACCGGATACACTTCTAAATCGTCCATATCGATAATAAAACCCTTTCTCATCTTAACGCTTTTATCTGTCATTCTTTAACCTCCTTTCAATTATTTTTCTCTGTGCCTTAGCTCTTTTCTCAATATCCCTTACCTTTGCAAGTTCAAGCCATAACACCTGCTTATCATCCAATACCTTCAATCCCAATACTTCCGCTGCAAGCTTTATTAACTGAAAATCACTCGTAACATAACAAAAAGCGGGAGCATACTCTAAGGGGAAACGATAATGCTCTTTTTCCTTTGAAGTCCAAGCGTTTATCATATGCTCACTGATATTTACACTTAATAAATCCGACATTTCGGCAGCAATAACAGCCCTCGACTTAGGACAGGATTTAACCGCTTCGACAATAATCCTTATCACCTGACTGCTTATATCAAAATTAACTTCCATAATCTTAGCGGCAACCTCAGCTTCCTTAACAGAAAGAACATCCTCGTCAAGCTCAAACAAACTTCTCTGCACCTTCTCTCTATGCTCTTTTTTCATATTCTGCCACCTGATAAAATCCTGCCATGTACACTATCTGAAACAAATAAAAAATAGATACCCGAAAAAATTTGAAAAAAAATACCAAAGCATATATAATATTTTTTAAGACAATTTAAGATAAATTGTTTTAATATTTTTATATATTTAAAAAAAAGAAGCCCGAGGAGGCTCAATTGACTGATACTATTAACGGAGTGATTATAGGCGGTGCGATCGGCTTTATTACAAGTCATCATTTAATTACTTCCCCCTCTCTAATTAAAAATTATATTGATAGCCTTATCTTCCGCTTGAAGACTGAGAATATAATTTTTGATTTTCTCATACCTTCTCTCACCCATAATAACCCTGTTAACAAGCGAGAGAGAAACACCGAGATGTTTCGC
>CAYOTE010000266.1:0-2938 GCA_964406785.1 uncultured Clostridia bacterium | reverse complement strand
TATAGATATATTATTATTTTTTTTGTAAAATCAACTTAGGAGAAGATATGAGCAAAAAAATTTTATTATTATTATTCAGCATGGTTTTTATATTTACCCTATACTGTGAACAGGCAGGTAATATAAAGAATCATTCAAAAGGTAATTCTGACAAAGGCAATTACAAAACACTCTGGGAACAGGTTGTAAAACTCAAGACTAAGGGCTTACCAAAATCCGCCTTGAAGATTATTAACAAAATATATAATAAGGCAAAATATGAAAAAAATTCCGGTGAAGTTTTAAAGGCTCTTCTTCATAAGTTCAACTATTTACAAAAGGTTTCCGAGGGGACGCTCATAAAAATTCAATCGGAATTAAAAAAAGAATTAAGTGCAAATTCCACTCCGATAAAACAGGTAATTCACTCAATAATAGCCGAGCAGTATTGGAATTATTATAGGCAAAACCGTTATAAATTTTTGAAAAGAACAAAGTTAACAAAATACAAAGAAGATGATATGCTAACTTGGGATATAAATAAAATTGTTGAAAGGGTAGTTTATCATTATAAACAATCTCTAACAGATACCGATATCCTCAAGAAAACAAATACGGATTTAATAAGTAAAATATTATACAGGGGTAATTATTACGGTAAGTTAAGACCTACCCTATTCGATTTTCTCTCACATAGGGCAATAAAATTTTTTGCAAATTCCGAGTCATCCATAACAAAACCCATTGATACATTTTCTCTTAATAATAAAAAATTCCTCTCGTCTTATAACGATTTTATTAAAATAAAATTAAAGACAAACGACCCGATGGCATTCAAATACTATGCATTAAAGTATCTTCAAGATTTATTGATTTTTCACAAAGACGATAAAAACCTCGAAGCCTTGGTCGATGTGGACATCAAGAGATTAAAATTCGTTCACTCTCAGGGTATTATTGCAAATAAAGACAATATTTATATAAAAGCATTAAAAGATATGTTAAATGTATTTAAAAAAAATCCCGTATGCTCGGAAATCAACTACGAACTTGCAAGTTTTTACAATTCTATCGGTAAGAATTACATACCGAAAAGAGCTGAGAAATACCGTTGGTATAAGAAAAAAGCGGTTGATTTATGCAATAGAATCATAAAGAACTATCCTAATACAAAGGGAGCAATAAACGCCATAGCCTTAATTGATAAGATAAAACAGAAACATTTAATCTTAAATACCGACGAGGTAATTATTCCAAACAAACCGATACTAAGCCTATTAGAGTATAAAAATATTAAAAACGTGTATTTTAAACTAATTAAAACCAATACAACTGAAATAAAAAAGATGAGATATAAGAGAAAGGAGAATATAGTAAAATTTTTTAATAATAAACAAGCTCTAAGATTATGGAGTATGAAACTTCCTCAACTATCGGATTATCAATTACATAGAAGTGAAATAAAATTGAATAAATTAAAAGCGGGACTTTACTATATACTTATTTCAAATAAAAAAAACTTTGATTTAAGTAGTGGTTTTGTAGCTTATACCGATATCAAGGTTTCATCAATAAGCTATACTTATAAAGTAAAGAAAAACAATGATTTTGAGATATATATTTTAAACAGAGATTCGGGACAGACAATAAAGAACGCAAAGGCTCAACTATGGAGGCGGGTCTATAATAGAAAAAAACAGGCATATGAATTGATAAAGCAAAAACTCTATAAGTTTACAAAGGGGTATTTGAATATTCCGTTTAAAAAAGATATTAATAAAAAGAATAACTCCTTCTATTTGGAATTTATTACTACCACGGAAAAAAGTTTTGCAAACGACTCCTTTGAAAATTATTATTATGATTATTACAATTACGACAACACAGTCAATACAAAAACATTCTTCTTTACCGACAGGGCAATATACAGACCGGGACAGACTATTTATTTTAAGGGAATAATGCTTAGGGTTGACAAGATACACGGTGAAAAAAACAAAATTTTAAAAAATCACAGCTCTACCGTTACCTTTTACGATGTCAATAATCAAAAAATAAGTGAGTTGAAGGTGAAATCAAACGAATTCGGAACATTCTCGGGCAGTTTTCCCATTCCTCTCGGTCTATTAAACGGAAATATGAAAATATCTAACTCTTACGGAAACAAGTATATCTCGGTAGAGGAGTATAAGAGACCTAAATTTAAGGTAAATTTTAAAAAAACCGATAAAAGTTATAGATTAGGTAATACGGTAAGTGTAAAAGGCTTTGCAAAAGCCTATGCAGGCTATAATATCGATAATGCAAAGGTAAGATATAGGATAAAGAGAAGTAATTTCTATCCCTATCGTTGGTATTATTGGAATTATTCACCCTCAGGTAATGAGATGGAAATTAAAAACGGTTTTACCAAGACTGATAAGAGTGGTAATTTCCTGATTAAATTTAAAGCCATTCCCGATTATTCAGCCGAGATAAATAATGGAACAGCATATAAATACACCGTCTTTGTTGATGTAACGGATATGAACGGCGAAACAAGAAAGGCTAAAAAAACATTTTTCATAGGTAAAACATCATTAAAGCTGAGTATAAACACACCGCCCCTTATAAACAAAGACAAGCCAAGACAATTTACAATAAACTCAACCGACCTATCGGGTAATTTTATTAGCACTAAGCTTAATGTTAAAATATTCAAATTAATTGAGCCGAGTAGATTTTTCAAAAAAAAATTATGGTACAATAATCCGGATATAAACATACTAAAAAAGAAAGATTATATTAAACGCTTTCCTTACGAGGCATATAACGACGAAAATAATATATATAAATTTAAGGTAAAATCTCAAGTTTATACAAAAACAATCGATACCGGTAGGGTAAGGAAATTAAATTTTAACGAGATTAATAAATGGGAAACGGGACGATACAGACTTATACTAAATGCAAAGGATAA
>CAYOTE010000265.1:0-2969 GCA_964406785.1 uncultured Clostridia bacterium | reverse complement strand
TTTGTATTTATCTTATACAAAAAGCTTTGGTTTATACTATCCATAGCCTTGTGCAATTTAATTTTTATACAAATATGAATAGTATTAATAATATTAAGACGTTTTATCTCTAATAATACTTTTTTTACTTATCTCTTCAATTATTTCATTTTTTCTTTTTAATAATCTTTTATTTATGGGGGAAAAACCTTTTATTGAGTTTTCATCCAATACCCCCATATATTTACCGATAAAATCAGCTGTAAGAGCTTTTGCATTATAGAACGACCAATAAAATTTATCTTTAAAAGGTATTTTTAATTTGAAAAACGCTATATATGTTCGGTGTAGTATTCTCTTTGTTATGGCTTTAATTACTCCAATTTTTCTTCTAACATAATAAATATTAAATTCAGAAATGCTTAAATGTTGATCAATACACATTCGTTTCATCATATATTTAAAACTGACTTTATGCCAATGAAAAAACTTTGCTTTTTTACTTAAACCGACTTTATAACCGTTTTTTAGCAGTTTCTTTGCAAAAAGCATATCCTCTCCATATGGTACATTGGAAAATTTAAGTTTCAATAATAATTCTCTGTCCATACTTGATGAACAATTGTCAAAATTACAAAATTTCCTGTGAAGTTCAGCAGGAAACAATTTCCAACAAAATTCTGAAATCGGACCGATTGAATCTTCAAAATTAATGTACCAATTATTGTGCATGTATGCATCAATAGGGTCACATTCTTTGTCATTTATTTGAAAAACGCCATATGTAGCCGATACTTTTTTCTCAATTAAAGGTGCTGTTAATTCTTTTAAAAATGAAGTACCAATTGGAATAATATCATCGGTAAAAAAAATTACAAATTTTCCTAAAGCCAATTCTGCAGCTTTCATTCTTGTACCGCTATGGCTAAATTCACCGTCCGGTACATTAATAATTCTCTTATTTTTAAATGGAGTTGATTCTAAATATTTTACCGTATCATCCGTTGAGCTGTTATCCATAAAAATAACTTCATATGAATACTTAAAATCTTGGGATAACAAGGCATCGACTAATCTGTTAACAATTCCTAAAGAATTTTTTGTTAATATAATTATTGAAAATTCAAATCTATTCATAGGGCATTTTACAATAATTTATACAAATTATCAAATTCACGGCTTCAGGTTTTAGACTTATAGTATGTAATCTTTTAGAATATCTGAGAAAAATTTTTTTATATTTGTTTCAAATATTTCCCGACTAAATTGTTTACTTTTTAGGAGAGCATTTTGACTTAATTCAGTAATTAAATTAGGATTTTGTATTAAATTAATTGTATGTTTCATTAACTCCTTTGTAGAGTTTACACGATACCCGCATTCATTGTGATTCACAATTTCTTTTTGACCTCCACCATCAAATACAATAGGGACAATGTTATTTTGCATTGCTTCGACAATTGTCATCCCAAAATGTTCAATAAGAGATGGGTCTGTTTGATTCAGTCCGCAAAGATGCCAAAATATTTTGCTTTTTTTGTATAAGGATTTAAGTTTATCACCTGAAATATTTATTTTAATCTCAATATTGTATTCATTGTATTCAGATAATAAATTAGAAATTTGGTCAAGATATTTATTTGTTTTCGGGCTACCACCCACTAATATTAATTTCCAGTCTTTTAGTTTATCAGGATATGATTTGTTTATGTTTATAAATGTTCTAATCATTTCTATTTGTTTTTTACTTCCACTTTCTTCAAATCTTGCTACTGATAAAATTATATTTTCTTTTTCAATTTTTTCTTTTGATAATTGCATATCAACAGGTGGATAAATATGTTTATGCGGAGTGTATTTCCACCTTTTTTTTATCCAACTCGCAGTATATTTGCTATTATAAACCGTATAAGTATAACGTTCGGAATAAAAATAACTTACAGGTCTTCGTTCGGGAAAATGACAAATCATAATAGACTTATTTGCTAATGGATAGACCATTTCATTCATGCTATTATTAATAAAAAAATCATAATTACCGCTTTCCTTACTAATGATGTGAAAAGGATTTTCAATGTTTTTATTTATATGATTGGGGTCTAAATGTGTTAAATTCATATCTTCAAAAAATGGAATAGGAATGATTTTTATTATACAATCGGAAAGGTCCAAATTATACCATGTACGAATATCTTCGTGTGTAATTTTCTTATTTGATATTATTGTTATATTAAAAATGTTTTTAAGTGCATTCGCAATTGTTAATCCATATTTTTGACCACCGCCGATTAAGTGAAAAGTATGATCATAAATGGCTAATTCAGGCTTACGTAAATTTAAAGCAACTTGTAAATATTTAACAGTATTAAACGCTTCTTGAATTCCGTAATTTGTTTTTATTATATTTATTTGTTCTTTAAAATGTGCAGATTGTATTTTTTCTTCTGTTTTTTGATTAATAGTCAATAAATCTTTTTTTAATGTTTTTTTTATTGACCCTAATTTACTTTTATCAAATATATCTTTCTTTTCTGTAATTGTCATTGCTATTCATTATTTAAGTTTTCAATTTTAGATATTTTTTCATCAATAATATTTAATTTACTATCTAAAGCTCTTAATCTTATAAAAGATGCAAGGTGAAATTTAACTAATTGACTATTGAAAATCTTTTGTTTTTCCAATATTGGCAAAGTGTATTTGTTGATATAAAAAAAAATTTTATTCTTAATATATACTATTGGTCTTCCAATAAATCTTCTATGTGATTTGGCAATAATTGGACCAGGTACTGTATTAATATTATCGTTTAATATGGATAAATTTTTACCCATCCAATTATCTAATTCTTTTGGAGACAGTTCCCATAAATCTAACTCAAAATTTTGATCTATTTCAGAATTAACTAATTTATTTACAATATTAATATTATTTTTTTCAATTAATAATTGTTCTCTAAACATTTCAAGCATATCTTTGACACTGCTTAT
>CAYOTE010000264.1:0-3075 GCA_964406785.1 uncultured Clostridia bacterium | reverse complement strand
ATATAAACTCTTCTGTTTTTCTTCCTTGTAATTTCCTTAGAATTATCGTAAGCAGGTTTTTCTTCACCATAACTTATGGTGCTTATTCTATCAGGTGATATTCCATTATCAACTAAGAATGTTTTAACAGCCTGTGCTCTCTCTTCTCCCAGCCCCATATTATAGCCGACTGTTGCAATAGAACAGGTATGTCCCTGTATTTCAATTTTTAAATCCGAATGATACTTAAAATATATAAGTGCCGTTTTAAGATCCATTACTACAGAACCACTTAACTCGGAAGAATCAATAGCAAAGAAATATTCTTGTTTAGGTGCAATTAAAAGTTTTTTTACTTTTATGAGAGACCTTACACTTACCTCTGAACAACTATTGCTCACCTTAACTTCAACCCATGATTTTTTACTCTCTGAATTCCATTTAATTGACACCGTAGGCGAGTTTTGACCGGACTTTACAACACCGTTATCCGAACACGTCCAATGAAAAGCCACTGGTTTTGTAACGCTAATAGGAGAATAAGTAGCAGAGTAAGTCCTATTTTCTCCCTCTTTAACCTGATTTGCTCCCTTTATAATTACAGCCTCTAATTTTAAACACGGAGGCGGAGGAGGTGTTTTACCCGTTACATACGAAATAGAGCCCATCGCTCCATGCGTATCAGCAATGCCCTTTGTATTAAAACTCAAGTTTTTCTTATATCCTACAGCAATGCCAAACCCAAAATCATTTTCATATTTTAGACCGACAATAACATCCAAAGGATTATCTTGAACAAGAGATGAACCTGAATATTGTTTCCCTGATAATTGAGCAACAAGACTAAGCGATTTTGCTACTTTAGTTTCTACTCCGGTAGAATACTTCAGCGTATTTCCCAAATCTATCCCAGAAGGAGCTTCATTTAATTGATAGCCTGCATTTGCACTAAACAAGACCTTAGAGGAAATTTGTTGCGAAAACAAAACATCCACTCCGTACTTAGATTTTGAAGTAGTAACACCGGCAGATTCATCCGACAAAGGTAAGTCAAAATGTCCAAAAATTCCTAATCCTGTTTTTTTATTTTTTATAACATTAAATTTCACGCCCAATGAAGCATAACCTAAACCGGTCTGCCAACTCTTAGCAAACGGATATTCAAAATTTAATCCACCTCTATCAACTCTTTTTACCCTGTTATAAGAAACATTCAGACTTAACTCTATTTTATCTGAAACACCATAACCCATACCAAGATAAAATCTGTTAACATCAATGTCAGCCGTTTGCAAGTCAACGTTATTGACACCAAATACAAAGCCCATAGATCCTTGTCCCAAAGTAAAAGGATTTGCTATTTCAAAAACACCACCGAACCCTTTAAAATTTTGTGTTGTTGACATCAGTGGGAGAAAAACAAGAATCAACCCCATCAGCAATATAATTTTTTTCTTCATATAATCCTCCTTAAGTATTACTTGCTCTTTAGGATTATAGTTTATTACAAAATTAAATGTCAAGTAAATAATAAAAATAAAAAAAAATAAACGAAAAAAACACCTTATTAATCTAAATCGCCGTACTTATTTAGTTGTTAGCCTGAAAGTACACCAACGCCTTTTTTTATGCTATCAAGCTTTGTCGTATATTTTTTAGAAAAATTATAATTAATTCAAATCTTTAAATTTTACATTATACTCTTTTAATGTTGTTCCTAATATTTTTTTTATCTTTGCTATCGAGAGTTTATAATTTATTGCAGCTTGAAGTTTATTTGCTACACTGTTTGCATAATCTCTTTGAAATGTAAGAACTTGGTAATTAGTCGAAAGCCCTACTGATAGTTTCATCTTTTCAGCCTTTAGTTTCTGTCCTTGCAACTTTAACGCAATTTTATTCTTATCAAAGAGGGTCTTACTGGTTTGAATATTTTTTATACCGTTTTTTACCTCGGAATATATTTTATTTTCAAGATTTTTTAATGCTAATAATGATTTTTTCAAATCAAGTTGAGCACTGGTATATTGTGCTCGTTCCTTCTTATTGTTAAGCGGAACTTTTAGATTTAGAGATATTGAGTAATTGGAATATTTATTGTCAATGGACTCTTTTATCGCATCCCAAATTGATTTTTCGATAGTTCCAATTGGCTCACCATGGAAAAAAGGGTTATTGCCTGGAGCATATACAAACTGTGTACCACCCAATCCGTTTGTATAGTATGAAGCCTGTAATGAAAGATCCGGTAAAAGTTGATTTTTTCTGTACCTTACATAAATTTTATAATTTACCAAATCAAGCTTTGCCATATCAATATCAGGTCTGTTATTGAACGCCTCTAATAAAAATTGATTAAAGTTAGCCGAGAAAGATGTGATTTCAGGTCTGTCAATCGGAATAATACTAATATTTTTATTCTTTGAATTTATAATGTATTTTAATAATTCTTCCTGTGTTTGAATAGATTGCTCGGCAGAAACAATATCACTCTCTCTTGTCGCAACCTCAGCTTTTGCGGAAAGAATATCTATTGGAGCAGAAGTTCCTATTTCCACCTTTCTTTTATTCTGTTTTAGAAATTTTTTAGCCTCTTCAAGTGATTTCTTTTTTGCCTCAAGGTTTTGATACGCATATACAAGATTCCAATATGCCTCCTCGGTACTGTAAATTAAATCAATAATTTTATTTTTTAATTGTAATTTGGATTTTTTTAAATTATTGACAGCGATGTATATATCTTTTTTGGTTGCCAAACTACCGAAGCCTTTCAATAAGGGTTGAGACAGACTAAAGGTAAAAGTACTGTTTAATGCCGGATTGACTGATGAGAAAGAACTATTTGTCTTATTTCGTGAGTTATTTAATTCAACCTTAATTGTTCCACCAAGTGAAAACTTTTTTTCCAAACCTACCATTAAGGATATACGTTTATTGCTACTTACATCGGCACCGTCAAGAGAGCCTGTTGCAGGTCTGTTCGTCTCGGAATTTGAGAAACTTAAATTGAAATTAGGTATAAAAATACTCTCATTTGCCAATAACGATTCTCTTGAATTCTTAGAATTAATCACTTCAATTTTCAAATCTAAATTG
>CAYOTE010000263.1:0-3086 GCA_964406785.1 uncultured Clostridia bacterium | reverse complement strand
CAGTTAGAATGGGCTTATTGGGCATTGCAGTAGATTTTGATTAAAATTTTAGGTTAATTTCTATATTTTAATTTTAATTAATAAGTCTATTTGTCTTGACTTTCTTTTGTATATTTGATAAAAAATTGTATAGATTGAGTAAAAATGGTTAAATGAAGGGGATTTAAGATGAGTGATTTTGGTAAGATACCTACCGGTGATAGTATAATGAACTCGCATAATAATATGAGAGATGAAATTAATCAGAGAGAAATAATATCTTCAATGCAAATTCACGAAAATTTAAAGTTAATATGGCTTAAATTGAAGGGAATAAAAGAAGATATTGAAAATGTAAAAATGATGTACAGGGCAAGTGATATTGGTGATCATAAGCGATTTATAAGTGAGATAGTTAAGGGGATAGACTATAACGTAAGTAGGGGAGACCATTATCTTAGAGAGTTGATGGAGGATTATAATTTACGTGGTAAAACAGGCGTTTTTGATTTAGAAAACATAAAGAGATTGATAGCTAACCAGTTACCTTTAGACGGTGCGTCTCATGGTAATAAGGTTAACGGTCTGGTTATGAACGATCAGGTAAAAACTAATCTTAATAGTTCGGTTGTAGAAAAAAAGAAGAAGGTAACTCTAAAACTTAAACCTATTGGCAAACCATATAAGGATTCTGACAGGGAAATTGTTCTTGCCAATAATAAAATGGATGAAAATCTTTATATTGTTGACCTTACATCTAAGAAGGTCATTTGCCAACCGAGCGATATCGTTGATTTATATACGGATGAGATAGGAAGTCAAAAAGTAGCGGTTGCAACTACAAAAAAAGGAGAGTCATACTTTATTGATACATTTAATAAGAAGATATTTTCAGGTCCGTTTTACCACATAAAAGATGTTTTTATGACTCGTAGATATCAAGATATGGTGATTTCGCAGGTTTTAAATGATGACGGCAGTCGTTATTTTATAAACATACTCAATGGGAAAAAAATAAATCCCAACGAATTTTATTAAGCTCTCATTAAAATATAAATTAATTTATGAATAAACACAGGGTTTTTTTAAGCGGTATTGCAGGTACCGGAATGAGCTCGTTGGCTGGACTTTTTAAGGATTCCGGTTGTATCGTGTCGGGTTCGGATAGTAATTTTTATCCGCCGATAGACAAGATACTTGAAAATATGAAAGTTTCTTTATTTCAAGGTTATGATAAAGCGAATATCTCAAGCGATATTGATTTTTGTATCATTGGCAATATTATATCGAGAGGCAATCCTGAGGCAGAACATATCTTAAACGGTAAAATAGATTATTACTCAATGGCAGATGCACTGCATAAATTTTTTATAAAAAAAAGCAAGTCTATTGTTGTGGCAGGTACTCACGGTAAAACAACTATTTCTTCATTTATTTCATTCTTATTGGGGAAGAGTGGAATTAATTCTGGTTATTTTATTGGCGGAAAACCTGTTAATCTAAGCGCAAATTATAATATTGGTGACGGGAAATATTTTGTCTCCGAGGGTGACGAGTATGAGACTTCTTTTTTTGACAGATCTTCGAAGTTTTTAAAATATTTTCCCGATTATTTAATCTTAACAGCACTTGAGTATGATCATCTTGATTTTTTTAAGACAAGGGAACAGTATGTTTCTGCATTTAAAAATCTTATTAATCAGGTACCTTCAAACGGTTTTATTATATATAATTCCGATTATGTAATGAACAGAGATGTTGTTTTGCATGCCTTTACTAAAACTATTTCTTATGGATATAAAGATGCTGATTACATTATAAGAAATATAAGTTTTGATAATCATTACTACTCTTTTGAAGTAAAAAATAAGACTGATGTATATCAATTTAAGACAGGCTTATTAGGAAAATATAATATATGGAATCTTACTTCGGGGATAATTTTATCCTTAAATCTTGGAATATCAATGAATATAATCAGAGAGGCTGTTTTAGAATTTAAAGGTGTTGAAAGACGCTTAAATAAAATTAATCTAATAAAAAATACCGTTTTTTTGGAAGATTTTGCTCATCATCATACGGCAATAAAAAATGTACTTATCAGTATTAGAGAGATATATCCTCATAAAAAACTTGTAGTTTTATTTGAGCCGGGTAGTTTCAGTATAAAATTAGAAAAATATCAGGATGAATTAATTGATAGTCTAACTGAGGCTGACGAAATAATTATCAAAAACCCATTTTCGAATATTGCAAAAAAATATAATTCCATTAATTTAGATAAGATAAAATTTGCCTTGAAGAAAAAAAATAAAATCGTATCAATTTATGATAGTTTTGAAGATATTAAAAAATGGATAAACGATCGTAACTTCGATACCGAGCAAGCCATAGTTTTATTATCAAATAAAAGCTTTGGCGGAATCCCAAATCACATAAAAAATCTTTAACCAAAACCTAAGCGTCTTCATTTCAAAAAAAGTTTGACTTTCAGTTTAGTGTCTGGCACGAATTATTCTTTCTTTACTCTTAGTTTGTGGTAGATTTTGCAGAGGGTTGCATTTTTTTTCTTTTGGTGGAGAAAAAAACCTCTGCAATCTCTTGTTATATTCTATATCGCTACTTTTTTAAAGACTTTTGGCAACTTTGATGAAAATTCAAGGGTAATTTGGATTGTTGACAAAATATTTTTATTAATACATAATTATCTTAGGAGATAAGAATGCAGACACTTCATTTGAAAACTAATGAGCATGTAATGAATAGAATACTTGGTTTTCTTGATATACTATCTAAAGAAGGAGCTGAAATAGATGTTTTAGATGATCTTAGCTATAGATATGAAAAAAAACATATTGATATTGCTTTAGATGATATTAAAAACGGTACTATAAGCTCATTTGAAGAAGTTAAGGCTGAATTATTAAGTGCAGATTAAATTTTCTAAAACAGCAAAAGAACAGTTAATAGATATTAAAAATAAGTTGACAAATAAGATAAACTATCTTATATTATTGGCATGAAAGTAACAGCGATATTACCTGATGATATAGTGGCAGATGTAAAGTCACTTACTAAGTCAAAAAAAACTACGGAAGCACTAATAA
>CAYOTE010000262.1:0-3123 GCA_964406785.1 uncultured Clostridia bacterium | reverse complement strand
ATATTTATTAATGGATTTATTGTTTTTGCTTTATTAAGTTTGGGATTTGTTTCTTGTAAAACCGTTGACGAGAACAGCTTTCAAAAAGAGATGGAAGTGCTTGCTAACTATATTAAGACCAATAATATATCAGTTAAACCTACTGCAAGTGGTTTATATTATATTGAATTAAAAGAGGGGACCGGAGGCTTTCCGAAAATAGGCGAGACTGTTGTTGTTAAATATACCGGTAAATTATTGAACGGTACTGTTTTTGATTCCGGTAAGTTTAGCTTTAAACTTGGTACGGGCAAGGTAATAAAAGGCTGGGATGAAGGAATTTCAATGATGAAAGATAGCGGGATTGCCCAATTAATAATTCCATCTGACTTAGCGTACGGTACAAACGGCTCGGGTCCCATTCCTCCATATTCAACTCTGATATTTGATGTAGAATTATTAGAGATTAAATAAATTCTGATTATCACCTTTCTTAAGACCTTCACCTATAAAATTTATTGAAAGAATTAATAGAAATAATGTAACTCCGGGAAAAATAATTAAAGAAGGTTTTATAAACATATATTTTTGTCCGTTAAATACAAGGTGTCCCAATGTCGGTATTTTGGGTGAAATCCCAAGTCCCAAAAAGTTGAGACTGGATTCAATCAGAATAACATTAGACAGGTCTATGGGTATTTGTGCTAAAAACACAGGTTTTATATGAGGAATAAGATGAGTAATACTGATTCTAAAAAAAGAAGAATTATATGACTTTGCAGCAAGAACAAAATCTTTGTTTTTGTATTTTAAAACTTCACCGTGTATTAATCTTGCATAACCTACCCAACTGGAAAAGGTAATTGCGAAAATCATAGAAAAAACTCCGTTACCGATAACACTTATCCAAATTATTATAAGTAAAAAGCCGGGAAATGCGAGTAATACGTCACCAATTCTCAAAAAAATTGTTTCTAATGCACCTTCGAAATAACCCGTTATAAATCCAATAATAATCCCTATTATTGCGGAAAGACTTACCACTGTTATTGATATGGATAAGGAAATTATTAATCCGCATATTATTGAGGACAACATATCTCTTCCTAAATTATCAGTACCTAAAAAATGCTCTCCTAAAACAGGAGAAAATCTTCCATTTATATTTAATCCGATATTAAAATCTGAAAACAATATAGATATAATTATAATAATAAATAAAAACATTAGTATTGCCAAGCTCGATTTTATATGATTATTCAACTAAGCCACCGTTTATTTTAATTTCGGGATTAATTAAATAATAAGATAAGTCAATGAAAAGGCTTATCAATAAGTATAATAAAATGAGTAAAAAAACAATACCTTGAAGTAGGGGATAGTTCCTGTTTTTTATTGAGCAAATAAGAAGAGTCCCAATCCCTTGCCATGAAAAAACATTCTCCGTAATAATAACTCCTGATATCAGGGCACCAAATTGCAAGCCCATTACAGTCAAGACAGGTATCATTGCATTCTTTAAGATATGTTTAAATAAAATATTTTTCTGCGATAACCCCTTTGCTTTGGCAAATAACACGTACGGTTTGTCCATTTCCGATTTAAGAGATGTCCTGAAAATTTTTACAAGAAAAGCCGTCATAGACAGACTTAGTGTTAAGCTTGGTAATATAAGAAACTTAAAACTACCTGAGCCTGATACCGGAAGTAATTTAAAATAAACCGAAAATATTAAAATAAGAATGGTACCCAGTAGGAAATTTGGAATTGCTAAAAAAGAAGAGCTTATTAATGTAATAAATAAATCTATTTTAGAATTTGTGTATAATGCCGATAGTATTCCCAACATAAAAGATATAAATATTGCAATAGTCATTGAGAATAATGCTAAATAGGTTGTATTTGGGAAATATTTAAAAATAACGTATAATACGGGTTTTTTATGAGTAAAAGATTCTCCAAAATTAAAAGCAATTGAATCTTTTATAAATTGTTTATACTGAATTATTATAGACTTATCTAAGTTAAGCTTTTTTCTGGTGTCCGATACATTTTTTTTACTTACTATATTGCCTGTAATAGCGATAGTTGGATCTCCGGGGATAAGTCTAATGATAAAAAAAACAAGAGAGTTCGCAACAAATAATATCAAAAACATAATAATAATTCTTTTTATAAAATAATTTTTCATATTATAAATTTAAGATATTAAGAGGACCTCCCAGTATTTTTTTGCTTATTTTTTTATTGTCTTTATTATTAATACTCCATTTAACTAAATATATCTTTTGATTTGAAATTTCAATGCCGGATATCCCTTTGGGGTGGATACAACTCCCTGAATTAAAGTAAGGAGTATGTCCTTGCATGGGAAACATAGGTCTGTGAGTATGTCCTATAATCGTGGGGATATTTGTTTCTTTTATCCATTTAATATATCGTTTATCTACCTTTATTCGTGCTTTAAAATTTTTTGCCGGACTTGTTAAATCCGAAAAACCGAATCTTAACTGAACGGGTCTCCAAAAAACTTTCACAAAAAATTTTCCTATCCACCAAAGTTTATCGTTGATAAGTTCTCCCTGATGCCCATGCAAAAGAAATAAACTCTTATTATCGTATTTTAAAACCATACTCTCATAACTTTCAATACGGCTATCTGCTCTAATAAAGACACTTATCTTTTTGCCAATTTTTAATTTGTTTTTCCACTGTCTGTTATGATTGCCCCATAAGAAATAAAATTTATTTTTAAATGTCTGTTCATTGTATATCTCATATATTTTTTTGTATGTCTTTAAAATGTCTTCAAATTTATTGTTTTCCCATAATTCATCCCCATCTCCTAATTCTATTAAGAGATAGTTCTCATCTATGTATTTTTGTATTACTTTTAAAAATAAACTATGATTATGGTAAAAATCATCGGCCTTATCTCCCGTTCCTCTGTGACAATCACTGTAAATAAAGATTTTACTTTCAGTCTTAAGATCTATTTCCTTTGAAGATTTACACAGTTTTTTTATTCGTTTTTTAAATGTCATATACAATTGTTCTTAAAAATGGCTCCCCAGCACGGATTTGAACCGCGAACCTAGTGGTTAACAGCCACCCGCTCTGCCGATTGAGCTACTGGGGAAACCT
>CAYOTE010000261.1:0-3133 GCA_964406785.1 uncultured Clostridia bacterium | reverse complement strand
AAAATATATAAGGTATAGAACATTTCCAACGCCTTGGTGTCCCGGTTGCGGAATAGGCGTTACTTTAAAGGCTATTGCTACTGCATTTTCAGAGTTGGATTTAGACCCTGATGATATTGTTGCCGTATCTGGTATAGGATGCTCAGGGAGAATGCCGACTTTTTTTAATACAAATACACTTCATACTACGCATGGAAGGGCTTTAACCTTTGCAACGGGAATAAAGCTTGCCAGACCGGATAAAAATGTTATTGTTATTTCCGGTGATGGTGATTCTACCGCAATAGGTGGTAATCATTTAATACATGCAGCAAGAAGAAATATAGGAATAAAGATGATTCTCATCAATAATGGTATTTACGGAATGACAGGAGGGCAGGTTTCTCCCTTAACTCCTCAAAAATTTATTACTGAAACAACGCCTTATGGTAATATAGAACCTAAATTTAATGTTGCTGACTTATTAATGGGAGCAAATGCTACCTTTGTTGCAAGAGAAACGGTAAACAGGATGAAGCCCTTAAAGGATGTAATAAAGAAATCAATACTTCATAAGGGCTTTTCAGTTGTTGAGGTTATTAGCAATTGTCATGTTAATCTCGGACGAAGAAATAAGATGAAGGATCCTATCTCAATGACTAAATGGATAGCAAGCAGAACTATTACTAAATCTCAATACGATAAGATGACTCCTGAAGAACGAAATCATAAATATCCTGTTGGGATATTACATCAGGATACAAGAAGGCTTGAATATTCCGAGTTATACTATAAGCACATAGTTACAGCAGCTCAAGAAGCGGCAAAAAAAGCACCGGGTGGCTTTGATACAAAAAAAAATAATGTGAAGTATCGAGGGGACAAAAATGAATAATAGATATGAGATAAGATATGGTGCGGTTGGCGGTCAGGGCATAATTACAGCCGGTGCACTTTTATGTGAAATAGCTGTTCATAAGGAAAAAAAATATGCCTTGGAAAGCCCTACCTATACTGCAACGGTTAGAGGCGGTCCTACCAAGGTTGATGTAATTATATCCGATAAAAAAGTAATGTTTCCACAGGCAAGTGCTATTGATTTCTTTGTTTGTACCTTTCAAAGGCCTTATGAACTATATAAGTCAAGAGTCAAAGATGATGCAATTGTTGTCGTTGACAGTAATCTCGTGCCTGATATTGGTAACACAAAAAATTGGAAATTGTATCAAGTTCCTATTATAAATGAGACAAAAAAGAATTTGGGAAATATTGTTTTAACATCTGTTGTTACCCTTTCTATGACTCAAAAATTAACAGGTATTATTGAGTACGACAATATGGTTGATTTTGTTAAGAAATGGGCACCTAAAGGTTTTTCTGATTTGAATATGAGAGCGATAGAACTTGGACAGAGCTTAGTGTGATTTAGAGAGCAAGAATGATAAAAATGAACGTTATTGAAGAATTAAAATGGAGGGGTATGATTCATAATATCATGCCCGGAACAGAGGAACAGCTAAACAAGGAAATGACCTCGGCATACATAGGGTTTGATCCTACGGCAGACTCTTTACATATTGGAGATTTGGTACAAATAATGTTACTTAAACATTATCAAAAGGCAGGACATAAGCCGATTGCTCTCGTAGGTGGTGCAACCGGAATGATTGGAGATCCGTCCGGAAAGTCAGAAGAGAGAAATCTTTTGGATGAGGATGATTTAAGAAAGAATCAACAGGCTATATTGAAACAATTATCTAAGTTTCTTGACTTTGACAGAAATGAAAAAAATAGTGCTGAAATGGTAAATAATTACGATTGGATGAAGGATTTCAGCTTTTTAGGTTTTCTTAGAAAGGTAGGCAAACATCTTACCGTAAACTATATGATGGCAAAAGATTCTGTGAAGAATAGATTAGAAACAGGACTATCCTTTACCGAATTTTCATATCAGCTTGTGCAGGCATATGATTTTTACTATTTGAATAAACATAAAAATTGTAAATTACAGATAGGCGGTTCCGATCAGTGGGGAAATATTACGGCAGGTACCGAATTAATTAGAAGAAAATCCGGCAACGAAGCCTTTGCCTTTACCTGTCCGCTTGTTACAAAGAGCGACGGCGGTAAATTTGGTAAAACGGAACAGGGCAATGTATGGTTGAGTGCAAAATATACGTCTCCTTATAAATTCTATCAATTCTGGCTAAATGTTTCAGATGATGATGCTAAAAAATATATCAAGATATTTACAATGCTTAACAGAGAAAGAATTGACGAGATAATAGAAGAACATGATAAGGCATCTCATCTCAGGTTAATACAAAAAGAACTTGCAAGAGAGATTACAGTAATGGTTCATTCGGAAGATGACTATAATTCTGCCGTTGAGGTCAGTAATTTATTATTCGGTAAAGGAACTACGCAGTCTCTTATGAACTTATCCAATAAGGATTTATTGTCTGTTTTTGAAGGTGTACCTGTCTATACCGTTAAAATCGATGATTTAACAAATGGTATTTCCATACTTGACTTAATTACGGTTAAGGCTGATGTTTTTGCTTCCAAGGGTGAGGCAAGAAGAATGCTTAAGGGAAACGGTGTCTCCATAAACAAAACTAAAATAAATAATCCTGAAACTTCGATAACTGACAAGAATTTAATTAATAATAAATATATTCTTATTCAAAAGGGTAAGAAAAATTATTTTTTATTAAAATTTGAAAAATAAGTAAAAAAAATAAATGAGAATTGAAGTTGGTAAACACGCCGGATTTTGTCGGGGTGTTAAAGAGGCAGTTGATAAGACATTTTCAATAACCAGAGATTTCGGTGGTGAGATATTTACGGACGGGGAGTTGATACATAATCCTCAAACTCTTAAATTATTAGAGTCTTGTAATGTTAGGGTTATAGATGGTGGGGATGATTTATCTAAAATTAAAGACAAAACCGTTATTATAAGAGCTCATGGAGTCACACCTCAGAGAATAAAAAAATTAAAAACGATAACAAAAGACTTAAAAAATTTCACCTGTCGTGATGTTGCGGCAGTTCAGGCTATTATAAAAAAATGGTCAAATAAAGGTTATAGTATTATTATATTCGGGAAGAAAGCACATCCTGAAGTTATCGGGCTTTTAGGATATGCCAA
>CAYOTE010000260.1:0-3163 GCA_964406785.1 uncultured Clostridia bacterium | reverse complement strand
TTTGCAAGAGCTTTTACCTTTAAAAATGCGGATATATCTCGTTCCTTAATAATTATACTCTTTGCAACGGGATTATTTTTTTTATTTGATGTAAACAGTAAAAAAAGGCTTGAAACTTTTATTAGGGACATAGGTATTCACTTTATAGCAATTATGTATCTATATGTTCCTCTATACTATATGTATAATTTAAAGACCATGGTTAAGGGTGATGACTTGAGTGCTAATTATCTTCTATTTATGATTTTTGTAATTGCAATAGGGGACTCGGGTGCCTATTTTGTTGGTAGGGCTATCGGTAAAACTAAAATTTATCCTATTGCGTCTCCAAATAAATCACTCGAAGGGTTAATTGCGGCAATACTTACCGCTGGTATTGCAGGTTGGCTCGGTACTTTAATTTTTAAATTTCCTGTTGAAGTCAGTATAATAACTGCAATTATTACAGGTGCCGTATTGGAGCTACTCTCTCAACTATCAGATCCGATAGAGTCGCTTTTTAAAAGAGCTTCGGGAAAGAAAGATTCCGGCTCAATATTTCCGGGACACGGAGGTATATTAGATAGATTGGATAGTTATATATTTTGTGCACCGGCAATGTATTATATTATACTGTATTTTTGGAAATGAAAAATATAGCATTACTCGGCTCGACGGGTTCCATAGGTAGAAATACTTTAAATATAGTTGCGTCAAACAGTGATAGATTTAGAATTGTTTCTATGTCAGCGGGCAGTAATATGCAATTACTTGTTGAGCAGATAAAAACCTTTTTACCCAAGGCTGTATGTGTAGCTAATAAGAATGATATTATTGAATTAAAAGAACTCTTTCCTGATGTTAAATTTTATTCGGGTCAGAGTGGATTATTGGAGATAGTATCTATGGAGGATGTAGATACTCTTGTATCCGCTATTACAGGCACAATCCCCTTAGAGGCAACTATTGAGTCTATTAAGTTGGGGCATAGGATTTGTCTTGCAAATAAGGAAACTCTTGTTGCTGCCGGGACACTTATAAACAAGGTATTGGACGCAAGTGTTTCTGAAATTATTCCTATTGACAGTGAACAGAGTGCAATATTTCAAAGTATTGGGAGTAATGATGTTTCAGGTATTCATAAGATAATACTAACAGCATCGGGCGGACCGTTTTACAGAAAAAGCAAAGATGAATTCGGACAAATAACCGTAAAAGATGCTCTTAAACATCCTACGTGGAATATGGGGACTAAGATAACTATTGATTCCGCAACTCTTATGAATAAGGCTCTTGAAATTATTGAGGCTTATTATCTATTTAATTTAAAGCCTGAGCAAATTGATGCAATAATACATCCTCAGAGTATCGTTCATTCAATGGTTGAGTTTATAGATTCGTCGATGATTGCACAGTTGAGTCTTCCCGATATGCAGATACCTATTTTATACTCGTTATCCTATCCTGACAGATTACGTTTTAAGAGTAATCAACTAAGATTATATGAGTTGGGAAAGCTTGAGTTTTTCCCCGTTGATAGGAAAAAATTCCCCTCTGTTCAGATGGCTTACGATATTATGGATATTGGGAAAAATTCAGGAGCTGTTTTTAATGCGGCTAATGAAGTTGCCGTTGACTATTTTTTAAAGGGTGAAATTTCCTTTACAGATATTTTTAGACTTGTTGAAAATATTTTAAATAGCTTTGATTTTTTTGAGATTGATAGTATTGAGTCTGTTTTTAATACAATTGAACAGGCAAAACGTAAATCTACTGAGCTTATTAAGACTTTGTGAGTCTTAATAAAATTATAATTTGGAGAAAATATGATTGTTTTGTATAGAATTGTTTCGTTGTCGATATTACTTGGTATTATAGTAGTTGTTCATGAGTTCGGACATTATATTGCAGCAAGACTTATGGGAGTCAGAGTTGAAGTTTTCTCATTCGGGTTCGGAAAAAGAGTATTCGGCAGGAAAATCGGAGATACTGATTTTAGACTCAGTTTAATTCCTCTTGGCGGTTATGTGAAAATGTCAGGTGAGGACGATTATGAGTCTAATGAACCGAAGGCATATGAGTTTGTTTCCAAAAATAGGGCTCAAAAAATATTTATTTTGGCAATGGGACCAATTATGAATGTTGTCTTGTCGTTTGTTATTTTAACTATTATTTACATGACGGGTATTGAGATACAAAAGTATAATATTGAGGCTCCCGTAATAGGATATGTTGCCAAAGGTTCACCGGCAGATATTGCAGGGATTAAGAGGGGAGATAAAATCTTAACGATAGACAAAAGAAAAATACATAATTGGAAGGATATTCAATGGTCGGTTAGTACAAACCCTAAAGGGACAATAGATGTGGAGTATTTAAGGGGTAAGGAGAATAAGACAAGTGTAATAAAACTTGATGAGTTTAATCAGGTTGGCTATGCCGGAATGTTTTATGATTTTAAAACCAAGATTGAAACGGTAAAGTCGGGAAGTGCTGCTCAAAAATGTGGCTTAAAAGCCGGAGACATAATAGTATCTATAAATCATAAATCCGTTAATTTTTATAATATGTCAAAGATTCTTCTAAGTAATACAGGGAAAGAGTTAAGTATTGGCGTTTTAAGAAATAATAAAGAAATTCATATGAAATTAATACCTGAAAAAATAGGTGGTATTGATGTTAAAACAGGACCTTTGGATTGGAAAATAGGGATGGCGACTAAGGATAAAAACGGTATAAGAATTGAATCTATTAACTTGAAAAATGATGGTGTTATAGGTATTATGAGAACCATTTATGCTCCTATGATAAAAACAAAGATAAGTTTGACTGAATCTATGGCTAAGACAGGTACAGAACTTAAAAATATGTCATTGCTTGTTATTAAAACCATTAAAAAAATGATAAGTGGTTCCGGCTCGGCAAAGAATTTATCGGGACCCTTGGAAATAGCAAGGGTATCTCAAGAAGTTATGGAAAGCGGTATTAAGAACTTTTTTATGCTGATTGCATTTATTTCTCTACAGCTTGGTATTATTAATTTATTTCCAATTCCTGCTCTGGACGGTGGACATCTGTTGATTTATTCGATAGAAACAATAATAAGAAGAGACCTTCCGTCAAAGATAAAAAATTTCTTAATGAATTTTGGATTTCTTCTTTTAATTATGCTCATGGTATTTGT
>CAYOTE010000259.1:0-3197 GCA_964406785.1 uncultured Clostridia bacterium | reverse complement strand
CTACCTTTTTTTAATGCTGTTAACTCGTTGCCGGTTCTTATAATAATATCGAAACTTATCAATTTATTTTTTGGGTTATCTTTTTTTATAAATATCTTATTTATATAAACCTGTGTCTTATTATGATTAGGGTTTTTAATGATTAAGTCGAAGTTATTTTTATCAATTCTTGTAATTTTTTCAATATATGGATATTGAAACGAATATAAATGAAGAAATTGATCTTTTACATTATAATTATTAAGTAATTTTGCGTGTTCCATTTTTTTTGGCCAAGCAGAAAAATACATTGAAATCTCATGATTAAAACTTGCCAATAATGCGTGAGTAATAGGATATTGGTTAAATGTATCCTGTTTTGTCCCGTCATTATTCCAATTAACAAATTTTGGAAATAAAAAAAGAGCTCTATTTTTACTCTCCAAGACTGAAACCGGTGCTGTAAGACCTGCAATAAAAGCGTTATCAAAGTTTTTCTTGAAATCTTTGTTGATATCCCGAATTACATAAGTTTTATTATTGTCCCACTTGTGAATATGATAGAAATTAAAAAATAAAGAAAGGGAAAAAATCACCAAAACTATTGCATATTTTGTTTTTAATGAAATATTGTCTTTAAATTTATATTTGATTCTCGGTAAAATAAAATTTATTAAAAAGCTTATTAATAATGCAAAAATAATTAATATTGGTGAAATAGAATCGATTTTTTTAATACTGAAATATTTAAAAAGTAAAGGAGAAATACAAAAATAAATTCCTATTACAACCCATATCGTATCTAATATGAAAAAAAATATTCTATGTAATACTAAGAGTTCTTTTGATATGGATTGTTTCTCCTCCAATATATATCTCAGGTATTGAATAAGCATGAAAATCATTGCAAAAATAACAGGAAGAAGGTATCTTGTGGGTCTGTGGTTCATAAACATAAAAAAAGCAGTATGTGCAAAGAAAAAAGCACTGAACCCTATGTCTGTAATATCACTTTTTTTTAAGATAAGTTTTCTATAAAACACAGGAATATACATTATTGAAAATAACCATATAACTGGGATTTTAAAAAATTGCTCTTTCCAATTGAAGGCAAAGAAATTGCCTATTGCCTGACTTATCGTTTTAGGTATAACTTGATTGCCTATGTATTTCCCCGGTGCACTCATTATCCATTCTTTATTAGGCAGGTAAAACAAGGTGTACCAAAGAACAAATACTGATAAAATACCTAAAATAATTAAAAAAACATTTTTTACATTCTTTCTTGTAAATAAAGTTGCTTTATTGTCGTGAAAAAAGACAAATAAAAAATATGCAATAAAAGGAATAGGAACAAAATATGCTGAAATATTCTTAAAAACAAAGGACATAAATGCACTCATTCCGGCAAAAAAAAGATATGAGGATTTGTTTTTTTTTCTAAATTTCTCTATAAAAAACAAAGATAAAATCATCCAGAACATCATTGGCGTTTCAAATGTGCCGATTTTTCCGTACATGAGAATAAAGAAATTAGACCCAATCAATGCCGTGCCTAAGATTGATAAAAACGTCGAGAAATATGATTTAAAGATAAGGAATGAAAGAATAAGAGTTAGAATTGAAAAAAAGATGGAGACAGCTCTTACCTGTAAAAATCCAACACCAAAAACTTTAAATATCATATACTTAAAATATGGCAATATAGGATTATATCTTGTTATTTGCCAATCATCCTCATACCATTTTTTGTACAAGGCTTTACTTCTGGAATTATGGCATTGATTTCCCTCATCTGTATAGATACTTCCGCTAATTGAAATATCCGATGGTAAATCGGCAAGCGGAGAGTATATTCTAAGCCCAATGGCAAAAAATAAAATAATAATAAAAATTAATGATATCGTTTTTTTTTTCATTTTATTAATCTATAATGCTTTTCTAAAATATATACTGTAAATCATTATTCCTAATTTACGTTTATCTTTACTTTTAGGATTAATTTCAGATGGAACGAAGGTTTTATCGGTTTCAAATATTAATTTAAAAGTTCTTGCATTGCCTATTTGTTGAGGTGTTATTGAATATTTTTTTTTAAAGCTGTCTATTTTAGGAATGAATGAATCAATTTCCATATCGTTTATACGAATAAAAACTCTTTGATTTTTTAAAATGTTCTTAGATACTCTGCCTTTTACTATAAGAGTATAATTATGCTTTTTACTTTTATAATTGCCGTTATCTATGATACACTCCGCTCTTTCACTTGTCCATCTGCTTTTTCTTAAATCTACATCTTTTACATCAAGATTATACTCAGCTTCATACCAACCTCTCATATATCCTATGGCAGGTGCGTGACTTTCTTCTGCCTCCAATCTTATATCTTTATTGTATAACACTATTTTATCATTTGGTACTTGAGGATTATATAGTCCTATGATTAAATTAAACATTTCGTAACCATCAAAATTTATTCCGTAATTATCAAGAAACTTTGAAATATATATTTTTTTTGTATATCTTATAATATCGCCTTTTTCCCATTTTGGTACAGGTTTTATGTTTAATTCCTTAAAACTATGATTGTATTGGAAAACAGGAGATTTCTTGTTTTTTTTGTTGAAATGAACATAAACCATATACTTCGTCTTGGTTTTTTTATATTTTTTATTTAATTTATATTCAAATTTAAGATTAACAAACAATCTATCAGTTAAGGTTAATGTTGTCGAAAAATTAGTTGAAATTATCTTTGGATTTATATCAAGCTTAAAATCAATTCCTCTTTCATTCTTTTTATCCCCACAACTTATTAGAATTACAATCAGCAATATCAAAAAAACAGTTTTTTTTATAAAGTACATTGACCCCCCGACAGTCAAATATACTAACATATCATATAAAATTTATCAAATGTTTTTTATCTGAAATTCTCATCAAAATTGTAGCAAAACGTTTAATACGCTTACTATAATAAATTAAGAGATTGAGCCAAATACAGGTGTATACTATTTTGTAATGCAGTGATTGAGCTTAATGCAATTAGAATAAGTATGCTAGGTCTTGCAGTAGATTTTGATTAAAAGTATAGGTTTTATCAATTTCAAATCCTTTTTTATAATTTTGGCAAAAGACTCGGATATTATAAAAAATAATACTTTTGGTTTTTTATTGACAATTATAGCAATACGAAATAAAATTACGCTTAGTTTATT
>CAYOTE010000258.1:0-3242 GCA_964406785.1 uncultured Clostridia bacterium | reverse complement strand
CACTTAACCCATCACACTCAAAGGGACGGGTATTTTCCTCGCCTGTTAGGATGATGTTTTTAGGTAGTTGTGTTAAAAGTTGTTGTATGATTTTCATTGGCTTAATCTATTCCTTATTTAAGTTGATTTTTTTTAATAATCAAGCACTGCATAATTGCTAAAAACATTAATCATATCTCTTCGTTAAATAATTCTGGGTGGCTTGACTTTATTTTTGCACTATCCTCTTGAGTTAAAAAAATTCTTTTATCTTTTATATGTTTAATAAATATTTTTCCAACATTCTCATCTTCTTTCATTAAGTCAATAATAACATTCAACATTTCATGACTTAGATCTTTATTGGAACAATAATTCAACTCTCTTCCTTTTGCTGCAAATAATATTGATAATTGTAACAACGAATCGTTAAAACGAGAAAAGTTTTTAGGGGAAATAACATAGTGAAAAGATATGTTATCTCTGAGTTTATTGTCATGCCGAAGCAATTCCAATATTAAGCAAACTGCCAAATAAACTTGTTCTTTTCCTAATTCACTGGATCTTTTACCCTCGCCCTTATAAAAAACAAAACCATCTGATAACTTACCCTTCTCAATATCAGGCTTATTAATGTTCAGCAAAGGCAAATCAAGATGGCAATAAAATCCATACTTATAATCAGTGTCGTTAAAGCAAATATTATTTTGTAAAATCTTAGACTGAGCAATATTTTCAGTAAGTAATATACCTACAATATAAGTAATATTAAAAACTGAACACCCTCTAAGTCTTCGACTAATCTGTATCAATTCTTTTTCATTGGATTGATTGAGAAAGACGATTACATTTTTATCTTTCAGTTCTAATTTTTGTTCAAGAAATTTATCTATTTTTATTTTACTGACTCCATTCTTGCTGATGTCTGCTGAAATTTTTCCTCTATATATAATGTAATTGTCTTTTTTAGACAATAAACAACGATTAAACATTTTCTCTGTAAAATCTTTTAATATTGTTTCAAGAAAACACTCTTCAAATTTTAACAAATCGAAATTGTAATTTTCTTCGTGTAAAAAATTATATTTAATATGTTTGAACTTGTCATTCAACAATTTTTTTATCAGTTTTTTTACATCCAATTTGTCAATTTCTGATTGAACTATAATCACTTCTTCTGATTTAGAGTACTCCAAAGAAAAGTCTTCTGTAATTAATGGGATTGGTATTAATGGCTGGCTTGAAGAGTAATTGTCATTTGTATCAACCCGAAATAAACACTCCTTTAAAATCTTTTTTGGTAAAAAAATAGTAATGCATTTATCTTGGATGACTTGCATTTTTTCTTGCAAACCTCCCGATGAAGATGCGGAAATAATCGTATATGAATCATTAGTATTGAAATCAATATTATTATCAGTATAAGATTTAAAATTTAAAATTTCAGGGTAGAATTTGCATTTCTCATCTACAATATTTTGATAACAAATTAATGCTTGGATAAGTGGAATTATTGAGCTAGTATCAACATAAAATTTCTTAATACTAGGTATGTCTTTAATTTTTTGATAAAGAGATAGCGCTAAAAAACAGATTTGTGGATATTCCGATAAAGATAAAGACGCTTTAATAAAATAATGTGATTCTTTGCCAGAAGTTTTCTTAAATTGAGCTCCATTGGGTGCGTTTTGCACCACTTTATTATCCTTGACTATTTGCTTTATGCCTATTTTAAAAATATCATTATCAATATCGCTATCTCTATACCCTATATATTGAAGTATTTGACCATTTGTAAATCTTGACCGATGATGGTCTTTGTTAAAGTTATTATCATCAATGCAAATTATAAAAATAGTGTCAGGGCTATGTATCTCCTTTCTAACTTCATCTAAAGCATTGTAAATATCTTTATCATTACTTGTTAGATTCCCTGAAAAATCATGGAAAAGATAAAGGTCATAATCGCCATTTTCTTTTTCATCTTTAAAGGAAAAAATAGAGTTTCTAATCATTCTACCTCCTTAAACTTTAAAGGTATAAGCATAACTACTGATGTTCCTACACAAGAATAATATTTTTTAAATCTAGGCTTGTATTCTTGCTTACTATTTGGTGTTAAAAAATATTCTAAAGCATTGGTCTTGATCGATAGCAATCCTTTCAATCTTTTAATATTCTCTTCCGCATAAGTTAGCCCCATTCCAGAATTAGGAATTTTAGAACTTGTAGTGTTCGGTAAAAACACTTGTAGCAAGGCGTCTTTTTTGTCATCAAAACTCATATCTTGTTCTTTTTTATCGCTTGTAGTTTCTATATATTTTTTGACTACACCCTCTCCGCTATCAAAAACAGAAATAACCAACACCTCTTTTACATTTTCTAAAAAATCTCTGTATTCTGGCTGGTTGTCCACAAAAGATTGCCTATTTTTATCATTTAAATCGTAGAAATTAAGGAAAAACCCCCTTATGTTTTTAGGTATCAATATTTGTTTGATGTCTCTGCGAGCATGCTTATCTGTGTTATTAAGAATTTCATAAATAATTTCTTTCATAGGGTTTAAGTCTTGATCGTATTCTCTCTTTTTAATAGCAGATACTGGGGTTTTTAAAAGACCATCTAAAAAATATTCAACCTCTTTTTTAGTTTTGAACCCCTTGTTATTATCATAAAAAAATTTTAAAAATTCGTTTTTTGCCTTATCTAAAAATAAAAATTTAAATTCTTTGCCTTTTCCACTCATGCCTCCTCTCTCAGATAAATAATCATTTAACGATATGGAATTCATACTTTTTATAAATGGAATAAATTTTTTCAGTAAATCAGCCCTTATATCTTTATCCTTAAATAAAACTTTTTTTGCCAAATAAAATGCAACTAAAAACACTTCATTTTTCGCTAATTTACTTGAATTTATATTTACTTGGTTATTTAAAATAATAGAAACCTCTTGATGGTGTCTTTGCCACGAGCACAGGAATTGAATGGCATTTGATGCGCCACCAAGATGTTTAAATTTTATGTTGGGACTTAAAAACAATTGATTACTTTGCTCTATATTTGTGTAAAGATTTTTAATATCGCTTACCTTAACTAGCCTTAAGACATCCTGTTTTTTTACATCAGTCATTATTTTCCTCTATAAGTTTTCCATCTTAACCAAAAAAATTATTTTAGCATTGTATTCTTTGCTCAATACCCTCAGACAAAGCAAGCGATAATTCATCAGTAATTGACATTTAAGCCATTATAATGGTTTT
>CAYOTE010000257.1:0-3242 GCA_964406785.1 uncultured Clostridia bacterium | reverse complement strand
ACTTTCTTAGATTTTTAGTTATCAAAAATAACCAATCTCTTCTTAAAAGAGTTGGTGATGCCGTGCATCTTTAATTTTGACAATTGAATTAATCATAATCTTATTTTCTTTAGCACTTTCTTTAACACCTATAGCATGGTCACTTTTGATTTTTTGGCAAGCGTAAATTTTTCTACAAAATTTTATGCTTTTGATTTTACACTATACTGTACTGGATTTAACGTATATTCTGCTAGAAAATCTTCTCCTGAAATTACTTGCAAAGTAACTTCTTCATTATCTTTAAGAGAGACTCTGTAAATAAAGTAGTTCTCTTTATTTTCACGCAAGAAAGCTAATTCATTACTAGAAATAAAATATTGTGCCCCTATTGAATTTACAGTACTCTTTACTTCAATATATTTTTCAGCTCCATTTTCAAAAAATGATTTAATATCATATCCAGCACCATCTCCGTCAACAACTGAAACATGCCTTACACTTTGAGCTAAATCATCTCTACCAATAGATTGCAAAAATTCCTTTTCTAGTCCCATTACAATCTCTTCACCCTTTAATCCTGTTTTCTGATTTTTTATATTAACTTTCTGCCAATCAACTTTTTGCGGTAGTTTATATTTTTGCTCTACTGGTTCATCTTCATGTTTTTCTTTCTTAATGTCTCTTTCTATTGTTTCTACAAACTTATGCAACTTTTTAACTTTTTTATTATCTGCTTTGTCTTGCGCAAGACTATCAATGCCAGCGTTATCAATTATCTCTCTTACTTCCGACTCTAACTCAGATTCTCTCTTGTCTATATGAATCTTATAATCACGTAACTCAATTTTTTGTGTAAGAAAAATACCATTTACCTTTTGCAAATCTTCTACTAAAATCTTAAAAGCAAATAAATCATCAATAAAATCATCTGAATCAGAACGCTTTCTAAATAATTTTATATTATAAAAATCTTCTAACTCTCGCTCATAATAATCACAAAATTCTTTTTCAAACGGTGCAACTTCCGTCTTTACATTATTTTTTATTTTTTCCAAATATTCACCTTTCTCTCGTTTTGATTTTTCGACACCATTCTCTGCTTTTAAAATTATACCGTTTATACGCGAAATACTTTGTTCTAATTTTTTATATTTTCCAAATGTTATAATATTGCCAAATAATATTATGACATTGTTAATTACAATTTCAATGTAATTATGTGCCACTATCAGAAAAAACCACCATAGAAAATATGCAATTATTACTGCTATTACCACTTCTAATTCAAAAAATTTTGCGATCCAACCACCCAACCACAACCATGCTATGAAAAACGAGACTACCAAAATAAAATTAAGCCATCCTTCGATATTGTCTAGCGATTTTTGTTTTTCTTCTTTTCGTTTTTCCCACTGATCAATCTTGTCATAAAAATTACTGACTTCCATATCAAAAATATTAGTCAGCTTTTGCTTGCCAACTTTATACTTTTGATAAATAGATGTATCAAAATTAAATTGTTCAAAAATATCTTTCATATATTTTTTAATTTTTTAAAATATTTTTCTTTAAATATTTATTTCGAAGTATTTAAAAATCATTTGTACTTTTACTATACAGTTTGCGTAACAAAAAATCAATTACAATACAAAACAATTAAATACCCTACCTATTTTTTATTTTCCAAAAATTCAAGATACTTACCAATAAATTCCAAAGTCTCCTTAATTCTATTAATTGTATCCACGTCTCGGTTGTTATCATTCTCCTCTTCCTTTAGCGTTTTTCTAAGATCTTTCTGCGACTGTTTCAATCTTTCCTCTCTCAGTCTTGTCGCCCATAATAATTCCAGCAATTCAAATGTGTCTCTCATTTTATTATCCCTCGCCTCCATTATTGCATTTTCAAGATCTTTTTTATCACCACTCCAATTATTTATCAGTCCACTACCAGAAAAATACCCAAAACTTCTAGGAGATTTTGACCTATGTATGATAAACATGACTGCTATAGCAAATTCTTTAATGTTTACATCAGGAAATAAAGCACTAGATATTCTTTCTAATTTTTCATCCAAACCTTCTTCTCTTTTGATACTTATTCTTTTTTGCACGAATTCAATATATGTATCAAATATCACCGGCACTATTATATTCTTTCTATCTTTCCAATCCTTCCATGATTGTTTTGTAATTTCCCAATTTTTAGGAATATACCGCACAGAAGAATTAAATAATATTTCAAATAATCGTTCATAAACACCCTCAAACTCTTTAATTTTACTACTATACTGATTCATAATTCTAAAACTACCGTGATCAAAACCATCCTCTATCAATATTCTGAATACTCCTTCCGTAAAGTTAACTCTAAAAAAATTTGGTCCATAAGTTATGTATATGCTACTATAATTATCTATACCGTCATGCTTATCCTCGGTAGTTTCTATGTTAATCCATTTAAATACATTTTTAAATAATAGAAAAATACTAAGTTTACTTCTATTCTCAATATTTTTCAAATAACCATCACACAATTCAACTGCTAATTCATAATCATTATTTTCAAATGCCTTATCAACGTGTTTAATAAAAATTTCTGTAAATTCTTTTTCGTTATTTTCTGTTATTAAATCTTTATCAGTCCATAAAGAACTATAGCTATCTATAATTTTCTGTCTATCTTCTTTTTTTACAGTCAGCCCCTTGAAAAATTCAAATAAATAAGTCATATCCATTTTATCAAACCATTTCCACAAACTACTCATTGGCTTAATAAAAATCCACCCTAAATAATAAGTAAGCAACATTATAATTATTGGTGTTACCGGAAAGATAGCTAAAACAACTAATATTATAACTGAACAAATAGTTAATTCTTTTACATATAGGACTTTAGCCATTAAAGCCCACTTAATAATTTTAGACTTAACATTTAAAAAACTAATTGCTACCGGAATGAACATTGTCAAAATGGCAATAATAATTGTTTGTAAGTTTCCACTATCTATCCTTTTAAATTCTGCAGTCCAAAATTTTGCAAAATCATCGCCACCACTAAAATTTATAGCCAACCACTGTAAAGCCCAGGCTAATAACAAGGAAATAATAAAACAAATAATACAACTTTTTTTATTTATATTTTTAAAATACTTTTTTAACATACTATATAATCTTTCTTTATTTACTAAAAAACCCAAGAGGAGAATCCCCTTGAGTTGTGTGTGACAATTTAACAAAAGTTTTTATCACAAGCTTTTG